>NZ_RZOT01000180.1:0-10530 GCF_003999085.1 Mesorhizobium sp. M4A.F.Ca.ET.090.04.2.1 | reverse complement strand
TCTCATAGCCGCGCTCGACGCTGATCTGTTCAAGCACTGAAGGAAAAAGATCGCCGCTGCTGGTGGCGTTGAGGATTTTTGCCAGCGTGCGTGCTTCGGTCTCGATGCGCGCCAGTTCCGCCCTGGCATCCTGCAGCGGAGGCCTTGCGGCGCTTTCGGAGCCGCGCGCCTCGGCGACGGCCTGCTCGGCGGCGATGGCGCCGGCCTCGCTCTCTTCCAGGCGGGCGAGCGCGTCCTCGACCAGCAGCCGCTTCTCGGCCGGATCGGGCAGGCCGGAAATGCGGGCGACGATGTCGGAAAGCTCGCGGTCGACCTCGGCGAGCTGGCGGGCAAAGCGGTCGCGACGCTCGGCGGTCTCGCGCAGTGTTCGTTCGATCTGATGCCGCGAGGCGGCGGCCTCGGCCCGTTCGGCGGTCAGCGCGGCAAGCTTTGCTTCGCTCTGCGAGAGCGTCGCCCCGGCCTGTTCGAAGGCGGCGCGCGTCGTGGCCTCGCGCTCGGCGGCACCGGCATTCTCGGAGTTGAGCGAAGCTTCCTCGGCGCGAAGGCGCTCCAGGATATCCGCATTGTCGCGCACCATGCGCTCCTCGCGGGCCATGTCGCCGTCGAGCTGCTGCAGCCGGCGCTCAAGCTCGACCTGGCGGGAGCGGATGCGGCCGGCCTCTTCCTCGATCTGTGTCTTGGCGATCGACAGGCGCTGGAAGGCGGCGGCGGCGGCAGCTTCGGCGTCGCGCAGGTCCGGCAGCCTGTGGGCGCCGATGCCTTGTTCCCTGGCGGCGGCCATCTGCGCGGCGGCGCGGTCTCCGACCAGCGTCGTCGCGGCGGCAAGTGCCGAACGCGCGTCGCCCTCCTGGGTCTTGGCCAGCGTCCAGCGCAGATGTAGCAGCGTCGCCTCGGCCTTGCGGATATCGGCCGACAGGTTCTTGAAGCGCGAGGCCTGGCGCGCCTGGCGCTTGAGGCTGTCGATCTGGCTCTCCAGTTCGCCAACGACGTCGTCCAGCCGTTCGAGGTTCTGCTCGGCGGCCTTCAGCCTGAGTTCCGCCTCGTGGCGGCGCGTGTGCAGGCCGGAAATGCCAGCCGCCTCTTCGAGAAGGGCGCGGCGCGCCTGGGGCTTGGCCTGGATCAGTTCGCCGATGCGGCCCTGCCCGACCATCGAGGGCGAGCGCGCGCCGGTCGACTGGTCGGCGAACAGCAGCTGCACGTCCTTGGCGCGTGCTTCCTTGCCATTGATGCGGTAGAGCGAGCCCGCCTCGCGCTCGATGCGGCGCGACACCTGTAACTCATCGGCGTCATTGAAGGCGGCGGGCGCGGTGCGGTCGGTGTTGTCGAGGAAAAGCGTGACTTCGGCGGTGTTGCGGGCCGGCCGCGTGCCCGAGCCGGAGAAGATCACGTCGTCCATGCCGGACGCGCGCATGTTCTTGTAGGAGCTTTCGCCCATCACCCAGCGCAGCGCCTCGACAAGGTTCGACTTGCCGCAGCCGTTCGGTCCGACGATGCCGGTAAGGCCGCGTTCGATGACGAACTCGCCGGGCTCGACGAAGGACTTGAAACCGAGGAGGCGAAGGCGCGAAAATTTCATTCGCGCCGCCCCACATTACAGGCGAGCGCGCCGAAGCTCGGTCGCTTCGACGCGGCCTGGACGTCAGAGCAGAGGGTCGATGATGGCCGACATTTCCTCAATCGACATCGCCCCTTTGTAGGTCTTCCCATTGATGAAGAAGGTCGGCGTCGAGTCGACCTTGAACTCGTCCGCGCCGCGTTTCTGGACTGCTCTGACATCGTCCAGAAGTTTCTGGTCCGTCAAGCAGGCCTCAAAGGACTCCTGTGTAAAACCGGCGAGCTTGGATATCTGCAGCAGTGCTTCCTTGGTGTTGTTGACGCCAACCCAGCTCGGCTGCTGCTTGAACAGCACGTCGACCATCGGGAAATAGTTATCCTTGGCGCAGCGCGCCAGCATGAAGCCGGCCTCGGCGCTCGGGTCGAAGGGGAATTCGCGCAGGATATAGCGCGCCTTGCCGGTGTCGATGTACTTGGTCTTCAACTCAGGGAAGGTTGTATCGTTGAAATGCGCGCAATGCGGGCATGTCATCGAGGCATATTCGACGATGGTGACCTTGGCGTCGTCCTTGCCGAGCTGCTTTTCGGGCAGCGCGCCCGGCTTCAGCAGTTGCGCCATGTCGACTGTGCCCTGCGCTTCCGGCACCTTGGCGGCGGCCGGCGTCGCCGGCTTGGCGGGTGTCGACGGGTTGGCGGGCTTCGCATCGGCCGCCTTTGCCTCCTCCTCCGAGTCGCTGCATGCGGCGATGAAAGCCACCGCCGGAATGGCGGCCAGCGAGCTCAAAAGGTTTCTGCGAGACAAAGGACGGTTCATGCGAATCACCTGATATCAGTTGGATTTTGCAATGCAAAAGCTAGAGAAGGCGAGAGTTGGCGCGAATTAAGGCATCGCCGTCCCCATTCCAATCGCCAAATTTTGTCGTGCGTTCACGAATACGCGAGATAAACGACAATCCTATGGCCTTTTCTGCCCTAGAATCGTTGCGCCCAGCCGCTCCAATGAGGCGCGCAAGCCATCGTCCTCGATCTTGCCGACGGTTCGCGAAAGCTTCGCCTTCTCCGCGTCGTTGAGCGGTCTCGGCGCCGGTTTCGGGCGGGCCTTTCCGGACAGCACCGGCTTTTGCACGATCTTGATGCGGCCAATAGCGCTAAAGCCGAGGAAGGAATTGACGCGATTGATGATTTCCCCGGCTTCATGCTGCAGGTGGAGCGCCGCCATGCCTTCGCAGGCGATCACCAGCACCGCAGGTTCGAACGGGTCGTCCTCATGCAAGCGACGCGGCCACTGGATCTTTTCCGGGCGCGAGCGCCCGGCTAGCCGGGGTCCGGCGATCTCCTCCCAGGACTGCACCAGCCCGATCGAGATGCCTGCGCGCTTCTTCAACACCGGATCGAGGATCTCGGTTGCGAGATCGCTCACCGGGACGGGATTGCCGTAGGGCTTTTTCCCTGCCATGTGCGTTCTCCAATCCCCGAGCTCATCCGATCAATGGCACCGCACGACCAGACCCGCAAGGCCGCATCCGGCGAAAGCAGCGAAGCCCTTTCAGGCGGTGTCGCCTCCCGCCTGCTCGCCTGGTACGACGCGCATCACCGCGACCTGCCGTGGCGCGTCGCGCCCGGGGCGCTGGCCGGCGGCGCAAGGCCAGACCCATACCGCGTATGGCTCTCGGAAGTCATGTTGCAGCAGACGACTGTCGAAGCGGTCAAAGCCTATTTTCGCGCATTCCTCGAAAAATGGCCTGACGTCGGGACGCTGGCGGCGGCGCCCGTCGAGGATGTCATGAAGGCCTGGGCCGGGCTCGGCTATTATTCCCGGGCGCGCAACCTCAAGGCCTGCGCCGATCTGGTCGCCGGGCGCGGCGGCCGCTTTCCGGACACGGAGGCCGGGCTGCGTGAGCTGCCGGGGATCGGCGCCTATACGGCGGCGGCGATCGCAGCCATCGCCTTCGACCGGCCGGCGGCCGTCGTCGACGGCAATGTCGAGCGCGTCGTGTCCAGGCTCAATTCAATCGCGACGCCGCTCAGCGAGGCCAAGCCCGAGATCCGCGCGCTGGTCGAGCAGATGGTTCCGGCAAGGCGGCCCGGCGATTTCGCCCAGGCGATGATGGATCTCGGCGCCACGCTCTGCACGCCACGGCGGCCGCGCTGCATGCTGTGCCCGCTGCGCGAGGATTGCAGCGCCATCCTCTCAGGCGATCCCGAGCGTTTCCCGGTCCGCCTGCCCAAGGACGACAAGCCGCTCAGGCGCGGCGCGGCGTTCGTGGCCGAGCGCAATGATGGCGCCATCCTCCTGCGCAAGCGCCCGGAAAAGGGCCTGCTCGGCGGCATGACAGAGGTACCGACGACGTCGTGGAGCGCAAGGGTGGACGGCGCGACCACGGAAGCCGCGGCGCCCTTGCCTGCCGACTGGCGGCACGCCGGACGGATCGCCCATGTCTTCACCCATTTCGCGCTCGAACTCGAAGTCTTTCATGCCCACATCAAAGGCGATGCGCCGGATGGGCATTTCTGGTCGCTGGCCCATGAAATTTCCGGGGAAGCGCTGCCCACCGTCATGAAAAGGGTAATCGAAGCGGCGATACCGGGCGCGACCAGAAGACAGCGCCCGCAGTGATGGGCGGAACTAGCGAAGGACCCGCATGACCGAAATCCGCCACATCGTGTTCGACATCGGCAAGGTGCTGATCCACTACGATCCGGATATCCCGTTCAGCCGCCTTATTCCGGATGCCGGGGAGCGGAAATGGTTCTTCGACAATGTCTGCACGCATGACTGGAACCTCGAGCAGGACCGCGGGCGGAGTTGGGATGAGGCCGAGGCGCTGCTGATCGCCGAGTACCCGAGCCATGCGGAGAATATACGCAATTTCCGCCGGCATTGGCACGAGATGGTGCCGCATGCCTATGACGACAGCGTCGCCATCATGATCGGCCTGATCGAGACCGGCCACGATGTGACGATGCTGACCAACTTTGCCTCGGACACGCTTGCCGAAGCCCGCCAGCGTTTCGACTTCCTCAACCGTCCGCGCGGCGTGACCGTTTCGGCCGACATCCGCCAGATCAAGCCGGATCGCGCCATCTACGATCATCATGTCGCCGCGTTCGGCCTCGAACCGTCCGCGACGTTGTTCATCGACGACAGCCAGAAGAATGTCGACGGCGCCAAGGCGGCCGGCTGGCAGTCTGTGCTGTTCACCGACGCCGAAACGCTCAAGACAGACCTCGAGCGTTACGGGATCAAGGCCTGATTTGAATTGTTTCGGACGATGACGTTCCGATTAAACTTTAATGGCGAGCGTGCGGGGGTCAGGCCCCTGCCCGCTCCATGCCGAGACGCGCGATGCGGCGCAGCTCGTCGATCGGGGTGAGGCCACCGCTGCGCTCATAGTGCCAGAAGGTCCAGCCGTTGCAGGCGTCGAGCCCCTGCACCTCGGCGCCGATCTTGTGGATCGAGCCGGCGCTGTCGCCGATCGCCACCGTGCCGTCGGCGCGCACCTTGGCTGCCCAGCGCTTCTTGGCGTCGTAGAGCGTGGCGCCCGGCGCCATCAGGCCGGTGTCGATCAGGCTGATGAAAGCGACGCGCGGCTCGGCGCGCTTGCCGGACAATACGGTCAGGTCGGCGCCTTCCAGCGGCCGCACCGCGTCGATGCGCTCATTGGCGGCGTCGATATAGGCCTGCTCGCGCTCGATGCCGACGAATCGCCGGCCGAGGCGCTTTGCCACCGCGCCGGTGGTGCCGGATCCAAAGAAGGGATCGAGCACGATGTCGCCCGGCTTGGTCGAGGCCATCATGATGCGGGCGAGCAGCGCTTCCGGCTTCTGCGTCGGATGCAACTTGTCGCCATTGTCGTTCTTCAGCCGCTCCTGGCCGGTGCAGATCGGGAACAGCCAGTCGGAGCGCATCTGGACATCGTCGTTCGAGGCCTTCAGCGCCTCGTAGTTGAAGGTGTAGCCCTTGGCCTTTTGGTCGCGCGAGGCCCAGATCATCGTCTCATGCGCGTTCTGGAAGCGGCGGCCGCGGAAGTTCGGCATCGGATTGGTCTTGCGCCAGACGACGTCGTTGAGAATCCAGAAGCCGAGATCCTGCATCTTGGCGCCGACCCTGAAGATGTTGTGGTAGGAGCCTATGACCCAGATGGTGCCGTTGGGCTTCAACACGCGCCGCGCCGCCAGCAGCCAGGCGCGAGTGAAGGCGTCATAGGCTTCAAAGCTCTCGAACTGGTCCCAGTCGTCGTCGACGGCGTCGACCTTGGACTGGTCGGGCCGGTGCAGGTCGCCGTCGAGCTGCAGGTTGTAGGGCGGATCGGCGAAGATGACGTCGATGGACTTTTCCGGCAGCCGGTCGAGGGCCGCGACGCAGTCGCCCTTGAGGATGGTGTCCAGCCATTCGGATTGCTGGGGAGCGTGGGAAAGCTGGTCGATAAGACGCACGGCTGACATTTTTACACCCAAGGCACGCGTTACTGTTTACTGTCCGTTATGGTTACCGATCAGCGTAAATATTCGGTGAAGGGCGCGACCGCCCGGCGGTCAAAAGCTTCGTGAATTTGCGAAGCCCGGCCGCTTGGTGTATGCCGCGCCGCCTGAGCCGCATCAGGCCACCTTTTTCCCACGTTCCGGATCGCCATGCCCCAGCCAGACCTTGTCATCTTCGATTGCGACGGCGTGCTCGTCGATTCTGAAATCATCGCCGCGCGCATCGAGGCCGAGCTGCTGACCTCGGCCGGTTACGAGATATCGCCGGAGGAACTGGCCGAGACCTATGCCGGGCTGACCTTCAAGGACATCATGATGCGGGTGGAGGAGAAGTCCGCCATCCCCTTCCAGGCTTCGCTGATCGACCGCGCCGAGACGCTGGTCGACCGCAAGCTGCGCAGCGACGTGCGCATCATCGACGGCGCGCGCGAGGCGGTGGCGTCCGTCACCGTGCCGCGCGCGGTCTGCTCCAACTCTCGCACGGAGCGGGTCGAGTTCATGCTGGAGAAGGTAGGGCTGCTGCCGTTCTTCACCGGCCGCATCTTCTCGGGGCTCGACATACCCAGCAAGAAGACCAAGCCCGCCCCGGACGTGTTTCTCTATGCTGCCGAAAAGCTCAACGCGAAGCCGGAAAACACATTCGTGATCGAGGATTCCGTGCATGGCGTCACCGCCGCCAGGACGGCCGGCATGCGCGTCATCGGCTTCACCGGCGCCGGCCACAGCTATCCGGGCCATGCCGACGCGCTGACCGAAGCCGGCGCGGAAACGGTCATACGCCGCTGGGCCGAGCTGAAAAGCGTGATCGCCGCCCTGTCGGAATGGTCGGCGGACGCCTGAAGCGGCTCAGCTTGTCACAGAAATCGCTAATCCTCTCCAAGTATTTGTTTTTACACAATTCCACACAGCAAACCGCTACGTCCGCGTCCGAAGGTCTTACTGTAGGCCTGGCCTTTCGCTTACCAAGTTTTGGGCCGGAGACGAGGTCCTACGCGCGTGTTGTCAACGTCGACAGCTGATCGGTGTCGTAACGGTTCCGCAGATCGGCGAGCGCTTTTGGATCCGGCGCACCCTGCGCCGCGAGTTTGGCGAGCTCTTCGAAGTAATGCTCGTGGCCAGGCGGAGAAACTGTCATCAACACGCGTGCCGGTTTCTCGCTGACATTCGTGATGTTGTGCGGCACTCCCGGCGGGATGAACACATAGGTACCGGGCGTTGCGCGGATCATCTTGTCGCCGACATGCCACTCACACTCGCCTTCGAGCAGGTAGAAGGTCTCCTCCTGCATCCGGTGAACATGCCGCCCGGTGGCGAACTCCGGTGGAATCGTCCAGTCGAACATGCTCATGTGCTTGCTATTCTCGCCGGTGACGAGGAACGACATAGGATGGCCACGCAGCATGACGCCTTTCCTCTCATCGGGCATGCGGATGACGGCATTGGCGCTCATATGATCCTCCTGTGGTTGGGCGCTACCTCTGGCATTTGCGCAACATCGGCCGCCCATGCCCGAAAGTCGTGAATCCCTTCCCAAAAATTTGCTAAAAGACTCGAATGACAGTCAGGGGCGACCTCTACCAGTTCGGCCCGTTCCGCCTCGATCCGGAGGTGGGCATTCTCTTTTACGGCGCTGAGCCGACCATGCTTGGGCAACGCGCAACTGCGCTGCTGTGCCTGCTGATCCAAAACGCCGGCGTACCCGTGTCCAAGGACGCGCTGATTGAGACCGGTTGGGGCGGATTGGCGGTTGCCGACAACAATCTGACGGTTCAGATCGCAGCCCTACGCCGAGTGCTGGCCGACGCAGCGAATGCCGAGAGCTGGATCGAAACACTGCCGCGGCGCGGCTATCGCTATGTCGGACCGCCGGTCGCCACGAATGTTCGCGATACCTCGGTCGCGACCCGCGCCGAGTCAGCCCCGATCTTGCCCGAGAAGCCCTCCGTCGCGGTCCTGCCGTTCTCGAATTTGAGCGGCGATCCGCAGCAGGAGTACTTTGCCGATGGGATGGTCGACGACATCATCACAGGCTTATCGCGCATCAAGTGGTTGTTCGTCATCGCACGAAACTCGACCTTCACCTACAAAGGTCGCGCCGTGGACGTGAAGCAGGTCGGCCGCGAGCTTGGCGTTCGCTATGTCCTCGAAGGCAGTGTGCGCAAGGCCGGCAGTAGCGTGCGTGTTACCGGGCAGATGATCGATGCATCGACCGGCGCGCATGTATGGGCCGAACGCTACGACCGCAGCTCCGAAGACATCTTTGCGCTTCAAGACGAGATCGCGCTGTCAGCAGTGGGCGCGATTGCGCCGAGCGTGCGGAAAGCCGAAATCGAACGTGTCAGACGGAAGCGCCCTGACAGTCTCGACGCCTACGATCTCGTGCTGCAAGCGCAGCCTGACGTCGATTCAGGTATGCCGGAGCAAGTGACCAGAGCGCTGGTGCTTCTCGAGCGCGCCATCGCGCTCGAACCAGCGTATGCGCTGGCGCATGGCAATGCCGCGATGTGCCACCATTGCTTGTTCCTTCGCGCCGGTCTGCAGGAGATCAACCGTACCTCTTCCATCCGCCACGCCCGGTCGGCCATCGTCCATGGACAAGACGATGCACTCGCCTTGACGTGGGCCGGCTTTTCCATCGGAATGGATGCACACGATCGCGCCGCTGCATTCACGGCGTTGGAAGCAGCCCTCGTCATCAGCCCGTCATCGGCGCTGACCTATATTCTTGGCAGTGTCATTCTGGGATGGAGCGGCGAAGCGGAGCGCGCGATAGAATGGAGCGCGCAGGGCATGCGGCTAAGCCCGTTCGATTCGTGGGCCTGGGCCGCATTTGACGCCCAGGCAATGAGCCATTTGCTGCAAGGCCGTTACGAAGAAGCCTGCCGCGCGGCTTACAAGTCCGTTCAAGCCAATCCAGCGCATAGTATCACATATGTGCAATTGGCCGCCGCGCTGGCCAAGCTTGGCCGATTGGACGAAGCGAGGGCGGCCGCCGCGCGCGTGCTCGAGCTTCAGCCGGCCTTTCGCTACAGCCGCCAGTTTGCAGGCGTGAATTGCGCGCCCGCGCTCGCAAAGGCTCTTGGCAGCGCGCTACGGGACGCAGGATTGCCGGAGTAGCTCGACTAGCGACACGCCGTTGTCCTTTGAATTGGTTGTAACCGGAGCGCGACGACGACTTGCCGCCAACTCTCCAGCCTTCGTCCAGCTTGCGTCAATCAGGCTGCAGCTGCGCGCCAATGCATCCGCGCATCAGTTTGTCGCCGGGGCGGACTTTTTCTTCCGCTTGCCCTTGTCGGTGGCGGCTTTCGGCGCGTTTTCGTCATAGCCGGCGAAGGCCTGGTAGTCCTTTGCGGTCGGCTCGGGCACGATGACGTTCGGGTCGGTGAAGACGAACTGCGTCGCGGCCGAGGGATCAGTGATCTGGACCTGATACTGGTGGATCTGCGAATAGAGCACATCCGTGCCGTGCATCACCGCAACGCGGATCGGCATCGTGATCGTGCCCGGTGCGAACATCGGCCCCGGCACGACCCTGCCGGCCACCGCGATCTTCATCGACAGCTGGCCGTTGCCACGGCTGCAATCGCGGGTCACGTCGGTAATCGAGGCCTGGTAAATGATCTTGGCGGGATCGCGATCCGGATCGACGAGGGTGCCGTCGGGCGCGGCCTGGGCGGCAGTGGCTGCCTCGGCCGCCTGCGCGGCATCCTTCTTCTTGGGCTTGGCGCCGCCCTTGGCATAGATGTTGAAGTAGGCGGTGCCATCGCGCAGCGTCACTTTCGGGCAATAGGCCTGCAACTGGCTGGAAAGCACCTTGGGGTCCTGCGGTGGCGGTGGCGCCTGGGTGTCCTTCTTGCCAAGACCAAAGCTCAATATGCCATTGTCGCTCGATTGGCAGCCGGCGGCGGCAAGCATAAAGCCGGCAAGCGCCAGACCCGCGACAAAACGACGGTTGACCGAATGAAACGCCATGAACTGCACTTCCCTCTCGCAAAGCTGGTGACGTATATCAACGGCGCGGCAAAAATGCGACTGAGCCGGCTCGGAAAATTAACCAATTTGCGGTGGATGAACCCGCCGGCTGCAATGGACTGGTGACGATGCAATATGTGAGTACCCGCGGGGAGGCGCCCGCGCTTGGATTTTCCGACGCGGTGCTTGCCGGGCTGGCGCGAGACGGCGGGCTCTACGTGCCGCGCGAATGGCCGCACTTCTCGGCTGCGGATATCCGCGCCATGCGCGGCCTCGCCTACCCCGACCTTGCCATCCGAGTGCTGACGCCGTTTCTCGACGGCGAGATCGCGGCGCCGGTCTTCGAGAGGCTGGTGCGCGAAGCCTACTCGACCTTCCGCCACGAAGCCGTCTGCCCGCTGGTGCAGACCGGGGCCAGCACTTTCGTGCTCGAGCTCTTCCACGGCCCGACGCTCGCCTTCAAGGACGTGGCCATGCAGCTGCTGGCCCGGCTGATGGACCATGTGCTGGCCGAGCGGGGAC
>NZ_RZOT01000017.1:0-25142 GCF_003999085.1 Mesorhizobium sp. M4A.F.Ca.ET.090.04.2.1 | reverse complement strand
GCATTCCTGCTCATCTACGGGATGAGCGGTTGCGGCAAATCTTCCCTCCTGCGCGCCGGGCTGATGGCGTCATTGACGCGGCCTGGAGCCGTGGCGGGCATATCCCTGTGGCGCCGCTGCCTGATCCGCCTCTCCGAAGGACCGGATGCGTTCGCTGTGCTGGCTGCGGCACTGCTTGGCGAAGCTGCTGTGCCGGAACTGTCCCGCGAAGTAACAGCCGCGGAGCTGGCGCTGCTCTGCAGGAACGCGCCGGACCGGGCGCTGGCGAAGATCCGGCAGGCACTTGGCAAGGCCGCCGGATCGGCCCGCTCGCAGATCAGATTGCTGGTTGCCATCGATCAGCTCGAGGAGCTTTTCACCACGCAGAAGCAGCCGGCGACGCGCGAGGCCCTTGTGCGGCTCATGGCGGTGCTGGCCGCGAGCGGACTGGTCTGGGTGATCGCGGCGATCCGTTCGGACTTCTTTCACCGCTGCGGCGAGGTGCCGGGGTTCTCGGCGCTCAAGGACGGTCTCGCCAGCTACGAACTCCTGCCGCCGACCGGCCCGGAGATCGCGCAGATCATCCGCGAGCCCGCTGGCGTTGCCGGGCTCCGCTTCGAGCAGAATGCCGAGCTGGGGCGGCTCGATGATGTGCTGCAGGAGGCAGCCGCTGCCGATCCCGGATCATTGCCGCTTCTCGAGTTTGTGCTCGACGCGTTGTACGAGGCCGGTCGCGAGCGTCGGGTCCTCACCTTTGCGCATTATCGCGCGCTCGGCGGGCTCGAAGGCGCAATCGCGCGCCGCGCCGATGAAGTCGTAGACCTGCTGGCGCCCAACATCCAGGAGGCCTTGCCCGCGGTGCTGGGCGCCCTCACCACGGCAAATCCGGGCGATGAAACGGTGACGGCACGTCCTGCCCTGCTCACCGAAGTTGCAGGCACTCCCGCGCGATCGGCCCTGGTCAGGGCCCTGATCGACGCCCGGCTCCTCGTCAGCGATGAGGACGCCGCGGGCCATGTCGTCGTCCGCGTAGCACATGAAGCACTGTTGAGCCGTTGGCCGCGCGCCGGTGACATTGTGAACGCAAACCGGAACTTCCTCGAGACACGCGACCGCCTCAGGGCCGACGCTCACCGTTGGCAGCTGGAGAACAGGAATCGAGAGCTTCTCCTTCCGTCCGGCAAACGTCTCGCGGAGGGCGAAGAGCTGATGCTGTCAAGACGCGAGGAGGTCGACGATGCCGTCCTCGAATACATCGAGGCGTCCTTGCGTGCCCATCGGCAGAAAGAGGAGAAGGATCGGCACGCGGAGCTGGCGCTGATCGAGGCCGCCGAAGAGGCAAAACGCGAGCGCCTGGAGCGCGAGGCCGAGCGCCGGAGCCTCGCGGCTGTCGCAGCAAACCGGCTCGCCCGACGTACGCGCAATGCCGCGATCGTGGCGATCGCGCTCGCTCTCATGGCGGGCGCAGGCGCGCTGGTCGCCTTCAAAGCGCGGGAGGAGGCAAGGGGCCAACGCGATCAGGCGCTGCGCAATCAGTCTCTTTCGCTCTCGTTTCTTTCGGAGCAGTCCGCGTCGAGAGGCAACACCGAGGCTGCGATCCTGTTGGCGCTCGAAGCACTGTCCTCGAAAGACCAGCCCAAGCGGCCCTATCTCTTTGAGGCTGAGACAGCCCTCTACAAGGCTCTGCTGGCGCACCGACAGATCAAAATCTTCCGGCATGGGGCCGGCGTGACGGATGCGGCATTCAATCCGGCCGGCGATCGCATCGTCACCGCATCCCACGACAAGACTGCGGCCGTCTGGGACATCTCCAGCGGCGCCGAAACCGTAGTTCTAAAAGGACATGAAGAGGCCCTGGAGAGGGCTGAATTCAGCCCGGATGGGAGCCGTATCCTGACGGCCGCGAGGGATGGCACTGCACGCCTTTGGGAGGCCACATCGGGAGAACAGCTCTTCATCCTGCGGCCTGTAAGCAACTATCCGACGGCAATCTTCAGCCCGGATGGCACCCGGGTGCTGACGGCGGGGGAGAACAGCGATGCAACGCTCTGGGATGCTCGGACCGGAAAGAAAGTCCTAGGTGTAAGGAGCGACGCATATACGCGTGCTGCTTTCAGTTCAGACGGCCGCAGCTTCGCGACGGCAGGCAGGCATTTTGTTTCGATCTGGAATAGCGCAGACGGCGCGCTGACGCGGTCAATCCGAGTGACCTCCTGGCCCTACAGCCTGGCGTTCAGCCCGGACGGGAGCCGGATGCTGGCCGGCCCGTGGGGTTGGCATTCACACCGCGACACTTCCAGCCTTTTCGATGTGTCGAAAGGAACGGAGATCGCAAAGTTGGCCGGCAGCAAGAGCGACACGCAATTGAACGGCGTGATCTTCGGTCACGGGGGTCAGCGAATCGCCACTGTATCCCTCGATGGCACTGCCCGGATTTGGGATGGAGTGTTGGGAACGCTGGATGATGTGCTCGGCCAGGAGGTTTCGGGATTGAAGGCAGACATCGACACGGATGAACGTGATGTGGAGATGAACGGTGCTTTCACCCCGGACGACCGCTTCCTGGCGACCGCCTCGGTCAATGGGCCGATCCGCATCTGGGACGTTGAACGCGCCTCGTTGGTGACGACGATCGCCGGCCATGAATCTTTGGTCGAGCATCTGGAATTCAGCCCGGTCGACGGCAACATTCTTCTCACTGCTTCACATGATGGCACTGCTCGGCTGTGGGATGTCGACGGCGCGCTGACGACCGCGCTCTCGCATGAATACCGGCCGACTTTCGCGGTCTTCAGTCCCGACAATGTCCACCTGCTGACCGGCGGCGGCGACAGCGCGGCGCACCTCTGGGATGTCGTGAGCGGGCGCGAGACAATCCGGTTCGATACACATGAGATCATTCAAAACGCGACGTTCAGTCCCGATGGACAGCAGGTCGCGACGGCATCTCTTGGGGGGCAGGTCCGTATTTGGGATGTCGCCACGGGTTCGGAGACCGCCCAGTTCCGATCACATGGCGGCTTGGTCCAGATCCAGTTTGGTCGCGATGGCAAATCGCTTCTTGTCGCATCGATCAACGGCACCGCGCAGCAGTGGGACGCTGCGAACGGCACCGAGCTGGCCGTCATCAATACAAGCAGCAATCTGCCCCAGGCCATTCTTAGCCCCGACGGAAATCTTCGGCCAGGGAAGACAATGCGGGCCACCTGCTGACGACGGGCGGAGCCGAGCTCAGGGTTCTTGTGGGGCATCAGGATCGCATCACGGCAGCGGCCTTCAGCCCGGACGGTCAACTCGTCGCCACAGGCTCGCTCGACCACACGGCTCGCATTTGGTCGACCACGGACGGAGCAAACGTCGGAACGCTAGTGGGACACACCGGCGCGCTAACGGTCCTCGCCTTCAGCCCCGACGGTCAGTCGCTGCTGACCGGCTCGCGCGATGGAACCGTCCGCATCTGGAGCGTCGCTGGCGGACTGGAAAGTGCCGTTCTAAGGGGCCACGACGGCGCCGTCGACAGCGCCCAGTTCAGTCCTAACGGTTTGTATGTCGTGACCGCGTCCTCCAAAGATCGCACGGTGCGGCTATGGGCGACGCAATCGGGGCGCCAGATTGCCGTCCTTGGCAGCCACGACGAAGCAACCGTTCTACTGGGCTTTACACGCGCAGCTTTCAGTTCCGACGGCGCCCGCGTCGCAATTGTTGCCGGCGAAAAAAGTGTCCGTATCGTTCGTGTCTTCCAGGCGCCCAAGGACCTCATCGACTTCGCCCGGCGCACCGTGCCTCGCGAACTCACCGCTTGCGAGCGGCGAAGCTTCTTCCTGCCTGCGGACCCTGCAACCGGCACCTGTCCGGGCTGACGCCGGCGACCGGTCGGATGTTGTCGCTTGAGTCGGGAGGGTAGCTGCCTACAGATTGCCGATGCAGAGATATTTGATTTCCAGATAGTCGTCCGCGCCGTGGCGGGAGCCCTCGCGGCCGAGGCCGGACTGCTTGATGCCGCCGAAGGGCGCCGCTTCGCTGGAGATCAGGCCGGTGTTGATCCCGACCATGCCGTATTCCAGCGCCTCGGCTACCCGCCAGACCTTCTTCAAGTCGCCGGCGAAGAAATACGCCGCGAGTCCGAATTCGGTGTCGTTCGCCTGCGCGATCACATCCTCGACCGTGTCGAAGCGGAAAAGCGGCGCGACCGGGCCGAACGTCTCCTCGCGCGCCACCTGCATGCCGCTTGTGACACCCGTCAGCACTGTCGGCGAGAAGAACGTGCCGGCGCCTTCGATGCGCTTGCCGCCGGTAAGCACCTTGGCGCCTTTCGACACCGCATCCTCGACATGGCTCTCGACCTTCGCCAACCCCTTGTCGTCGATCAACGGCCCGACCATCACGCCAGCCTCGAAGCCGTCGCCAACCGGCATCGCGGCGACCTTTGCCGCGAGCCTGGCGGCGAAGGCGTCATAGACGCCGGACTGGACGTAGAGGCGGTTGGCGCAGACGCAGGTCTGGCCGGCATTGCGGTACTTGGAGGCGAGCGCGCCTTCGACCGCGGCGTCGAGATCGGCATCGTCGAAGACGATGAACGGCGCATTGCCGCCGAGCTCGAGGCTGACCTTCTTGATCTGGTCAGCGCACTGGCGCATCAGGATGCGGCCGACCTCGGTCGAGCCGGTGAAGCTGATCTTGCGCACCTTGTCGTTGCCGCACAGTTCCTTGCCGATGGCCGGACCATCTTCCCCGACGATGACGTTGAAGACGCCGGCAGGCACGCCGGCCTGCTCGGCGAGGACGGCCAGCGCCAGCGCCGAAAGCGGCGTCTGTTCGGCCGGCTTGGAGACGACCGTGCAGCCGACGGCGAGCGCAGGCGCGACCTTGCGCGCGATCATCGCGGCGGGGAAATTCCATGGCGTGATCGTGCCGACGACGCCGACAGGCTGCTTGATGACGATCATGCGCTTGTCGTTCGACGGTGCCGGGATCGTCTCGCCGTAGACGCGCTTGGCTTCCTCCGCGTACCACTCGACATAGGCTGCGGCGTAGAGGATCTCGCCGCGGGCCTCGGCGAAGGGCTTGCCCATCTCGGCGGTCAGGATGGCCGCCAGCTCGTCGGCGTTGGCGACCATCAGCTCGTGCCACTTGCGCAGGATCGCGGCGCGCTCCTTGGCCGGGCGCGCCGCCCAGGCCGGCTGCGCGGCATGGGCGGCGGCGATGGCGTCCCGCGTCTCGGCGGCACCCATATCGGACAGCGACGCCAGCACCTCGCCGGTTGCCGGGTTCAGCACGTCGAAGGTCCGGGTCGCGTCGCCCGCGGTCCAGACGCCGTCGATGTAGCCGGTGTCGCGCAGGAAGCGCGACGAGAAGGAAACATGCTTGGTCAACGCGGTCGTGAAGGCCATGTCATTTGCTCCGGAAAATGGACGGGGCTCCGGCTAGTTGCCGGCGCTTGCTTCGAGGATCGCGCTCTCCAGAATGTCGAGCGCCTCGCCGAAGACGCTGTCCTGGATGGTGATCGGGGCGAGGAAGCGGATGACGTTGCCATGCACGCCGCAGGTCAGCAGGATCAGGCCCTTATCGAGCGCGATCAGCCGCACCTTGTTGGCGAACTCGGCGCTCGGCAGCTTCGTCGTCCTGTCGTTGAACTCGACCGCGTTCATGAAGCCCGGACCGCGGATATCGACGATCTGCGGCGCCTTCTCGCGCAGCGATTCCAGGCGCTGCTTGAGCCGGTTGCCGAGCTGGTTGGCGCGGCCGCAGAGATCCTCGTCCTCGATGACGTCGAGCACGGCATGGGCGGCCGCGACGCCGATCGGGCTGCCGCCATAGGTGCCGCCCAGCCCGCCCGGTCCCGGCGCGTCCATGATTTCCGCGCGGCCGGTGACGGCGGCAAGCGGGAAACCGCCGGCGAGGCTCTTGGCCATCGTCACCAGATCGGGCGCCACGGCATGATGATCCATCGCAAACATCTTGCCGGTGCGGGCAAAGCCCGTCTGTACTTCATCGGCAATGAGCAAGATGCCATGCTGGTCGCAGAGTTCGCGCAGCGCTTTCATCAGCGAAGCCGGAGCCGGATAGAAGCCGCCCTCGCCCTGCACCGGCTCGATGATGATCGCGGCGACGCGCTGCGGATCGACATCGGCGGCAAATAGCTTCTTCAGCGCCGCCAGCGACTGTTCAGAAGTCACGCCATGGAGATCGATCGGAAACGGCACGTGGAAGACGTCAGCGGGCATGGCGCCGAAGCCGACCTTGTAGGGCACGACCTTGCCGGTCAGAGCCATGCCCATGAAGGTGCGGCCATGGAAGCCGCCGCCGAAGGCGATGACGGCGGAGCGGCCGGTCGCGGCGCGGGCGATCTTGACGGCGTTCTCGACAGCTTCGGCGCCGGTCGTGACGAAGATCGTCTTCTTGGCGAAATCGCCCGGCGTCAGCGCGTTGAGCCGCTCGGCCAGCCGCACGTAGCTTTCATAGGGAACGACCTGGTGGCAGGTGTGGGTGAAATGATCGAGCTGATCCTTCACCGCCGCGATCACGCGCGGATGGCGATGGCCGGTGTTGAGCACGGCGATGCCCGCGGCGAAATCGATGTAGCGGCGGCCCTCCTTGTCCCAGATTTCCGCGTTCTCGGCACGCTCGGCATAGATCTGCGTGGTCATGCCGACGCCGCGGGAAATCGCTGCATTCTTGCGGTCGGTGAGGGTGGTCGCGGCCATCATGCGCTCCTGCGCTCTGGGGTGGGATTTGATATCTTGCATAATTTCTGCAAGACATATACAAACTTCCTACATTTTTTCTGCAAGAATGCAAGCGGTGTTTTCGGCTTCAAACCGCCGCCGTTTTCGGCGATGGTCCTGAACAGGGCTGAGAGACAAACCAACCGGGAATATTCCGCTCATGAGCAATGCCACGCCGGTACGCTACAAGGTGGCGGAGGCGGCGAAATCCGCGGGCGTCTCGGCCTCGACCCTGCGCCTTTGGGAAAGCCAAGGGCTCGTCGTTCCGGGACGGTCGGATACCGGCCACCGGCAATACAGCGCCGAGGATGTGGCGCGGCTGAAGAAGATCGCCTGGTACAGGACCGAGCGCGGCCTCAACCCGGCGGCCATCCGCGAAGCGCTGGAAAGCGAGGCACCGTCCGACAGTGCCGACACCGCGGATACGTCCGACCTCGGCCGCAGGCTGCGCAGCCTTCGCCATGGCGCCGGCAAGACCCTGGACCAGATTGCCGCCGATGTCGGCATCGCCGCCTCCACGCTGTCCACCCTGGAGCGGACATCGCAGGGCGTCAGCTTCAAGACACTGCACGATCTGGCGCAGTATTACGGCACCACCGTTTCGCGCCTTTCCGGCGAGGAGCGGGACGACGTGCCGGCGCTCGTGCGTGCCGGGGCATGGCGCACCTGGCCGGAAACCACCCCCGGCGTGACCGTGCAGCTTCTCGCCGAGGGACGCACGATGATGGACTGCCACCGTTTCGTCCTGGCGCCTGGCGCCGCTAGCGAAGGCGCCTACCGCCACGAAGGCGAGGAGTTCATGCATGTGCTGTCCGGACGCCTGGAACTGGTCTTGGATTCCGACCAGTTCTTCGATCTAGGCCCCGGCGATTCCTTGTATTTCGAAAGCCGCCGCTACCATTCCTGGCGCAATCGCCACGACGGCGAAACCGTCCTGCTGTGGATCAACACCCCGCCGACCTTCTGACTGGGACGAGCCGTTGCCCACGGGCAGCAAGGCCGCCGAAAGGGAGGCAAGCTTCGGCGTCGTCACGGCGAGTGGACGAACGAATCCTCTCCCTTGGCGCCCAAAGCAGAGGCGGACATGCCCTTCGCACCACCGCACTACACGGCTCGGCTGAAGTAGAGAATCGAACGATTGCATAGATTTTTAGTAAAATCCTATGAATTAACTAACGATTAACGAATTGCTTAACTTTCCGCTGCTTTTACCTAGAATATTCGAGGGTGGAATACTTCTCGAATGCGCAGGGCAATGGAAAATCCGAAAAGAGACTTTGAAGGATCTGGACGCCCGTCCAATGCGGATGGGGCGGCAGCCGCGCGCCAGGAATCAGCACCTCTTCCCGAGAAGCTTTCCGCCTTCCCGACCGTTTTGATCGGCGGGCTGCCAATCACGGTGATCGATCGGCGGGAAGCGGCCCATCTGATGATCGCCGCGGCGCGCGGGCATCTGCCCGGCTGCCGTCCCTACTATTTCACGTCAGCCAATGGGGACGTCATCGCCCAGACGCGCGCCAATGCGGAAACGGCCGGGCTCTTTCGCGAGGCCGACCAGATCTTCGCCGACGGTCAGCCGCTCGTTTTCGCTTCACGCCTGCTGTGCGGCGTGCACCTGCCGGAGCGGGTCGCCACCACCGACCTCTTTCACGATGTGGCCAAGCTCGCCGAACGCGAGGGCACGACCTTCTACCTGCTGGGATCGACGGAGGCCGAGAACCGCAACGCCGTTGCCGGCATGAAGGCCAGATATCCCGGCCTGCGCATCGTCGGCAATTCGCATGGCTACCTTGCCGGCGAAACACTCGAACGCAAGCTCCACGAGATCAATGCACTCGCGCCCGATATATTATGGCTGGGCCTCGGCGTTCCGCGCGAGCAGATCTTCGTCCGCGACTTTGCCTCGCGACTTTCGAATGTCGGCGTCATCAAGACCTCGGGCGGGCTATTCGACCATCTTGCCGGCAAGGTGCCGAGGGCGCCGCTTTGGGTCCAGAAAGCCGGTTTCGAATGGCTGTGGCGCGTGCTGATGGAGCCGCGCCGGCTTTTCTGGCGCTATTTCACCACCAGCCCCCAGGCCATCTACGCCATATTGAGGTATTCCAAATGACCGCCGATCAGTCCCGCCCTTCGCTGCCAGCGGGGATCGACACGGAGATCGTCATCGTCGGCGGCGGCCTGTCCGGCACGCTTGCGGCGAACGTGCTCGGCCGTGCCGGCTTTCAGGTCACGCTGGTCGACCGCTATCCCGTCTTTCCCAGGGAATTCCGCGTCGAGAAGATCGCCGGCGACCAGATCGAAAAGTTACGCCGGATCGGCCTTCTGGACAGGCTGGCCAGCGCGGCGGTCGCGTTCGATGAGATCGTTAACATCCGTAAGGGGCGTCTTCTCGACCGCACGCATGCCCGGCACTTCGGCATCTTCTACGACGACCTCGTCGGCGCCATGCGGGCGGAACTGCCCGAAAACGTGCGCTTCATCGCCGGCCGGGTCAACGCTCTGGAGGCGGGAGCGGACCGTCAGCGCGTGTCGATCCTGGGGCAAGGCGACGTCACCGCCAGGCTGCTCGTGCTCGCCACGGGCATGGGCGACATTCTCAAGCGCGACCTTGGCATCGAGCGCCGGTTCGTCCACCAGCGGCAGTCGCTGACCTTCGGCTTCAACATTCGCCCGGCTGGGGACAGCACCTTCAGGCATCCGGCGCTCACCTACTATGGCGAACGGACCTCGGACGGCATCGACTATCTCAACCTGTTCCCGGCCGCCGATGTCACGCGCGCCAATCTGTTTGTCTTCAGGGATCATCGTGACCCCTGGGTAAAGGCCCTGCGCGAGCGGCCCAGGGAAACGCTGATCGACACCCTGCCGGGGCTCGTCAAGGCATTCGGCGATTTCGAGGTCATGGACAAGGTCGAGAGCTGGCTGACCGACATCACCGTCGCCGAGAATTGCGTTAAAGATGGCGTCGTCCTGATCGGCGATGCCTATCAGACATCCTGCCCCGCGGCCGGAACGGGCGTCAGCCGTCTGCTCACCGACGTCGAGCGCCTGTGCAAGGTGCACGTGCCGCAATGGATGGCCTCGCCAGGGATGGCGGCCGCGAAGATCGCGAGCTTCTACGGCGACCCTGCGAAGCGCGCGATGGATGCACGCGGGCTTCATCTGGCGGACTTCCGCCGTAGGCTGACGATCGAGAACGACCTACGCTGGCGCGCATGGCGGCAGCTTCACTTCAGCCGCCGCCGCATCATGCACGGGATCAACAGGCTGAGCCCCAGTTTCGCCGCCAGGCTACGCGGACTGAGCAGGCCGAGACTCGAAGCCGCGACGTGATGCGGGCCGATCCGAGACCGCGAACCACCCCGACCATCCAGCCGGCGCTTTTGTAGACAGTCCGCCGAGCGCGACGCGCTTCAGGTCTTTCGAGCTTCGGGACTCAATTCATCGTCCGCTTGGACCGGCGACACGCGATCGGGGGAGGCCTTCTTGCCGTGCAGCACGCGCCGCGCAAGCGCCTTGGCCGCGGGCAGTTTCTCTACCGTCAAATGCGCCGCGTAGCCGAGCGGGCTCCCGGCCCGGAAGATCTGCCACATCGGCGACGGCCGGCCGCCGAAGATGCGCTTGTAGGGTTCGTCGCCGATGGTGAAGTCGAGGGAATGGTCGCCGCGCTCGATGCAGTCGCGCGCGATCTGTTCGAACAGCAGGCTGCCGATCGACTGCTTCCTGTAACCGGCCTCGTCGAAGCCGCCGAGGATGACGAGGAGAGAGCCTTTGTGAGCAAGCCCAAGCGCGCCGGCGATCGCCCTGTCATTCATCCAGAACGTATAGGTGCGCGCGAAGCCGTCGCACCCTTCTGCGGCCACGGCCAGATAGAAATCGAAATAGGATTGCTGCTGCAGCAGGTCGGCAGGGCCGTTGCTGCCGTCGAAACGCTTGCCGCGGTAGATCTTGAGCGCGTCGAATGTTGTGCGGATGGTGTCGATGTTCTGGGCGCATTCGAAGCGCGCCTCCCCCATGCGACCGAGCTGCCGGGATTTCTTGTCGAGTTCCTTGCGGTAGGACTGGTTGAGCTGATGTTCCCGCCAGGAGGCGAATGTCGGCTCCAGCTTGCTGGAATAGGCGCTCATGCCCATGCTTTCGCGCTTGGCTATGCCAAACAGGCGCTCCATGGCCAGCGAGCGATCCGCAAGCTTGCCGATGCGCAGGAGATCATAAGGCCGCAAATGCCTGCGGATCGCGGCGACTGCGCGGCTATCCGCCAGGATGCGCGACAAGGTCTCCTCGGTGGTGACCGGCGACACATAGTCGGAAACGCGCATGTCGGCGAATTCCACGACCTTGAGCAACGTGTATCGGCGCCTGACGAGTGGCAGGACCATGGCGAGCTTGCCGCCCGGCCGGGCGCGCACAACGATGATCAGCGGGGTGGCGGAGCTCTGCCGGACGATCCGCTCATAGAGCTGCGCCAGCCATATGGGGTGCTGAAAGGCCGTCGCCGCCGAGCTGGCGAACAGCTCGACATATTCCGTCGAGCGGAAGTCGAAGGAATCCTCGGCAGTGACTTCAAACATAAGAATCCGAACCGGCAGACAGCGGCCCGATCTATCGACGACGTCTTGCGTTCCGCGTCAAGGCAAATCGCAGGAAAGTTAGAAACTTGGTATATGCAAGAGTTCGGACGCCGGTTGCAAATCTGTCATGCATTCTACGTTCCGCAGGATCGGGCCGGGGCAGTCGAGATTTATTTTCCCGCAAATCACGCTTGCGGATTTCAAGTGTAACCGCAAGGTAAGCTTTTTCCGCCAAGTCATCTGTTTTCGAGTGTCTGCGGCCCGAGCACCAAAATAACCGCGAACGGGAATGACATGGTCTCGATCGACGTGATTGTTCCGCAAATTGCCCCTCGCCGATGGCAAGAGCTCGTCATCGAGCGGCTTCGGGCCGACGGTCATGACGTGGCCGTGTTGCATCAGGCCGAAGCGGCCGCCTGGCCGGCTGCGGCAAAGCTCGCCTTTGCCTTCGAGCAGCGCCTGTTTCGACGGAAAGGGCCCGGCCTCGGCGCTCCGCTTGACAGGCTCGAGGCACGATCCGGCGGCCGGCCCGTCGCGTTGAGGCTGGACCTTGCCGGCAACGCGGCGCTGTCGGATATCCCGACAGTCGGCCTTCGATTTGACGGCTCGGGCTTTGACCTCTCGGCGGCGATAGCGGTCGCGGCCGGCAGGCTGCCAGTGATCGAGGCCGTTCTCAACGGCGAGACGGTGGTGGGCCGGGCTCTGCCGATGGTGGACAGGCGGGAATCGGCGGCGCTTGGCACAGGGGATGTGCTTGCCCGCGCCGTGACTCTGATCGTTTCGATCGCGCGGGCGTTCGCTGAAGGCCGGCCTTTTCAGGGCGAAGGAACGCCTGACGACCGACACCTCAACAAGGCAACGGCGTTTGCCTTCGCCTCCGCCTATCTCGGCTCGGCGCTGCCGCGGCTTGGCCGGGAGGCCATGCGGCGCGTCGGTTATCGCCATGCGCATTGGCGCGTCGGCTACCGCTTCACCGATGCGCCCGGCGTGGCTGAGACAGGCCGGCTCGGGAGCGGCTGGTCGGTCTTGCCGGATCCGGGCGACCATTTCTACGCCGACCCTTTTCCGTTCCAGTGGCAAGGCCGGTCATTCCTCTTCGTCGAGGATTACCCTCATGCGACCGGCAAGGCCGTCATCTCCGTCGTGCCGTTCGATGCCAGCGGCGCCCCCGAGACGCCGAGGGTCGTGCTGGAGGAACCGCACCACCTCTCCTACCCGCAGGTGTTCGAGCGTGACGGCGCGGTCTGGATGCTTCCCGAGGCCAGCGCCGGCGGCAGGCTCACCCTCTATCGCGCCACGGGCTTCCCGGACCGCTGGGCCGCCGAGACGGTGCTGGTCGAAGGCGAGATATCCGACGCGACGCTGCTCGAGCATGGCGGGCAACTTTGGCTGTTCGCGACCGATCGCGACGGTTACGGCAGCACGTCCGACACGCTGGTGGTTTTCAGCGCTCAGGCGCTCTCCGGCCCGTGGACCCCGCATCCCATGAACCCTGTCCTGATCGACCTTCGTATGGCACGCCCAGGCGGAGCTTTCGTTCGCAACCGGGAGGGCCGTATCCTGCTTCCGGTTCAGGACGGAACGCTCGGCTATGGCGGCGGGCTTGGCCTGTCGGAATTGCTGGACCTCGACCAGCAGGCGGTTCGGCTTTCGCAGCCTCGGCCGGTCGATCCGGAAGGCGACTGGCCTTACCCGAAGATCCACACGCTTAACCGCGCCGGCATGCTGGAGGTTATCGACGGGATCGCGGCGGTGCGAAAGCACTCAGGAAAGCAGTAGCGCCTCGTAGCCCGCGCACATCCTCGCCGGCGAATATTTCTGTCCGAGTCGCCGCCCCGCCGCGGAGAGCGTGGCCATCAGTTCCGGCCTGGCGATCATCTCGGCAAGGCCCCCGGCCATGCCGTCGGCATCGGCCTTGACGAAGATCGCCGCCGCTTCGCCATCCTCGGCCGTCAGCACCTCGCGCATCACCGCAAGGTCGTTCGACACCACCGGCAGACCGGAAATCGCCGCTTCGACGCAGGCAAGGCCAAAGGTCTCGGTCATCGACGGAAACGCATAGGCATCGCCGGCCGCGAGGAATTCGAAAATGCGCGCCGTGGGCACTTCGCCGACCAAGTGCAGCCGATCCGCGATGCCCCGGCTCGCGGCAAAATCGACAAGGGCATCCCGCTCCGGTCCGACGCCGGCCAGCGCCACATGGATATCGGGAAGGTGCGCGAGCGCTCCGACAAGCGCGATCTGGTTCTTCATCTGCGTCAGACGCCCCGACGAGACAGCAAGCCATACGTCCCGGGGCAAGCCGAAGCCGGCGCGCGCGGCCACCTTGTTGAAGTCTCCATCTGGTGCGGGGACGCCGTGATCGATGCGCCGGATCCGCCGCCGGTAGGCTTGCGGGTAGCGATCGAACTGCGCTTCCGTCCAGGCCGAGTTGACGACGTTCGCCTGATAAAGCCCCGACATGCCCATCAGCTTGTCGATCTGCGAGAGCAGGCCCATGACCCCTTTGGTCTGCGGCGCGCCGCTCTGGTTGGCAACGATGTGCCGGACTCCGGCCACCCGGGCGCCGATCGTGCCGAAGATGTTGCCGTAGTGCTGATAGGAGATCACCGCGTCCGGCCGCGCCGCGCGCAGATAGGCCGCAAGGCCGATGGCCGCGCGCACCTGTCCGGGCAATCCTTTCGGGCGCCCGGCAAGGATGAAATCCGCATAGGGATCGCCGTCGAAAGCGTCGGTCTTCCGGTACATGAAGACGGTGCGCACATCATGCCCGCGAACCCGCAGGCCTTCACCCACCATGTCGGAAATTCGTTGCGCGCCCGCGGCCTCGGCCTGGGTCTGAACCTGGATGATCTTCACATACGCCCCTTCAGCGCCACGCGGGGAGCGGGCGCCGCCCTCCCCATCGCAAAGCCGAAGATAGATGGGTCGATGCCTATTCTACGCTTGGCGATCGACACCGCAATGGCGGTCCATGCGATGACGGTGCCAGCGATGCTGACCGCCGCGCCGATCGGCCCGAAGAAGTAGGTCGTCACGGCGGTCGCGCCGAGCCCCAGCGCGTTGACGATGACCAGCACCTTGAACAGCGCATGCTGGAGGCCGGTCAGTTGCAGCAGGACTTCGATCGGGCCGCAAGCCGTGCCGAACGTCGCGCCGATGCCGAAGATGACAAGCGTGGCGCGCATGGCGGGCGTGGCATAGGCCGGATTGAACATCGACAGGATGAAGCCGCCCAGGATCCAGAATGCCGCGAGCACGCACAGCGCGATCGCGAAGCTGCCAAGCGCGGCGAGGCTGGTGATGCGCTGAACATGCGCCCTGTCGCCGCTGTAGAAGGCGCTGGAGATCTGCGGCGCGAGCGCCTGGTTGATGCCGTTGAGCGCAAGCGCCACGAACCGTGTCGTCCGGTCGGCGACGAAGATCGCGCCGGCGGCCTCGGGCCCGAGGATCATGGCCACGAGCAGGGTGCTGACCTGCCCGAGCGCCGGCGGCAGCGAGGTGACGCCCCACAGGCCAAGCGTCACCGTCCTGAATTCCTGCTTCTGTCCTTCGCTCAGGGGGCCACGTTCGGCGCGCGCCGTGTCGCGCACCAGAGCCACGGTTTGCGGAACGACCGAAAGGACGAGCAGCAGGGCGGTCAGCCAGGTCGCCTCGACCGCGCTCATCTCGACGCGCATGGAATGGCAGACGAAAAGGATACCGATCGTCGCCGCGCGCCAGATGATATCGCGCGGCAAAAGGCCGGATATCAGCGCGTTCTTGGCCCGGAAGGCGCCGGAGGTGAACTCCGACCAGCCGAGCGAGAAGGACAAGACCGCGGCGGCCAGGCACAGCGAGAACCATTCCGGCGTGCCCTTGCCGATGAACGGCAGGAATCCGACCAGGAGGATGAGCAGGCTGGAGCCTATAAGCCCCGCCAGCGCCACGAGAATGGCGCGCGCCATCATGCCGTGAGCGGAGTTGAGATCGCCAAGCCCGACATATTGCGGCCAGAACCTGAGCACGGTGCTCTGCTGTCCGACCGAGGCGAAGAAGGACACCAGGCTGGCGCCGGCATAGGTCGCGCTGTAAAGGCCGAACTGCCGTCCGTCCATCACCATGGCGACGGCCACGAACATCAGGAAGGACAGGCCCGCGCTGGCAAGCTTGATGATGCCGGCCACCGCGCCGCTCTTGGCGAGCGCCACGATGGGCATGCGCATGCCGGCCCCGGGGCTGGCGCTCCCGGCCACGGCGTCGCGATCGGCTTGATTCTCACTCAACGTCGGCCCCTGTAGCAATCAACTGGCCTAACCCCCGCGGCAGGCGAGCCGACGCTGAAACCTGCCCCTGAATAGAGCAAAAGCCGGCAATTGCGCCAGCGCGAACGCTCTGCATGGTTACTGTTACCGCGAAATGAATCGCGTAAGCACCTCAGTAACCTTAACGAAAGGCTAACGTTAATCCTGAATACTGGACCGTGTAGAGTGGCGTCGGTACGCCGGCTCTGCAGGGGAAAGGTAATGAAGCCAGCCAGGATCGACGATCGCGCTCTTCCGCCATTGTTCGATATCGGACCGTTGTGGGCCATTCTTTGGGGGCGCCGACTGCTGGTGCTTGCCTTCACCGGCGCGGCGCTGCTTCTGGCGGTGCTCTACCTTGCCGTGACCAGTCCCAGCTACACCGCGACCGCCTCGATCCTGATCGATCCGCGCGACGCGCGCGCGACCAACTTCAACAACGTCCTTCCGGGCATCGGGGCCGACAGCGCAGCCATCGCGAGCCAGGTCTTCGTCATCGAATCGCAGGACCTGCTGGGCACCGTCTTCGACAGCCAGAAGCTCCGGAACGATCCCGAATTCTCGTCCCGCGGCCTGATATCGCGCGTCATGTCCCTGTTCGGCGGAGGTACCCCGCAGGACGCGGCCTTCAAGCGTTTCCAGAAGGCGGTATCGGTCGAGCGCGAAGGGCTGACCTATGTCATCAACGTCTCCTTCACCTCGCCGTCGCCGGAGAAGGCGGCCCGCATCGCCAACGCCATCGTCGACCGTTACAAGGCGAGCCTGGCCGGCGAGCGGGAAACCGCCAATGACGATGTGAATTCCCTTCTCAACGACAGGATCAAAGGCCTGCAGAAGGACGTCAGCGACGCCGAGCGCGCGGTCGAGGATTTCAAATCGCAGCACAGGATCGTTGACCCGACCGATGGCGGCACGCTGCAATCGCAGCTCGACCAGCTGACGACGCAGCTGATTGCCGCGCAGGGCGATGCCGACAAGGCCAAGGACAGATACAATCAGGCCTTGGCAGCTGGCACCTCCGCTGCCGGCCTGGCCAAGCTGTCGGAAATACTCTCCTCCAACGCGGCCGCCAATCTGCGCGACGATTACAACCAGCGCGCCACCGAGCTCGCAAATCTGGAAACCATGTACGGGCCGCGCCATCCGGCGATCGGCCGGCTGAGGTCCGAACTGGACCGCATCAACCGGCTTATGGCCGGTGAGGCGATGCGGATCAGGCAGCAGCTGAAGGCCAATTACGATCTCGCCGTCCAGAATGCCGGAAAGCTGCAGGACAAGCTCGAAGCCCTGCGCCAGCAGTCCCAGGACTCGAGCCTGGCGCAGGTGCAGTTAAGGCAACTCGATTCGAAAGCTCAGGCCGCCCGCACCGTGCTCGACGACTTCCTGAAACGCGCGCAGGAAACATCGCAGTTGCAGGGCGTCCAGACGTCCGAGGCACGCACCATCGGTGCCGCCGCGCCGCCGCTGCAGCCGACCTGGCCAAAGCCGGCCCTGCTGCTGCCGGTGAGCGTCTTTCTCGGCCTCATGGCCGGATGCGGCCTCGCGCTGATGCTGGGCCCGGTCGGTCGGCCGGAGGATGATCCGTCGAGCCAATGGCGGGACGCTCCGCAGGCGGTCGATCCAGCCAAGGATGGCCCGCAGGCCAAGCCCCGATCGTTGCCCGTGCCGGCCGATTTCGGCGAATACCGCTTGCCCGGGGTCGCCGGGGGCGCGGCGCTTGCAAATATCAAGGCGATGAGGAAGTCGCTGTTCGAGACCGGCAACGAAACACTGTCGCTGGCCGTGCTGAGACTGATGCGGCAGATCCTCGGACGCCTGAGCGACCACCCCAAACCCTTTGTGTTGCTGGTGTCCTCGATGCAAAGCAGCGCCGAGGCACGGCTCGCCGGCGCGATGGTCGGGATCGGCCTGCAGCGAGCCGAACAGAATGTGCTCGTGGTTGAAGTCGGAGACCTGCCGCATCGCGCCGGGTACGGCTCCGGCCTGTTCATCGACGGCGCCAGCGGCCTGCGTACGGTTGCAGCCGGTGGGGCGGCCGGA
The DNA here is from genome assembly GCF_003999085.1 of Mesorhizobium sp. M4A.F.Ca.ET.090.04.2.1. NCBI lineage: Bacteria > Pseudomonadati > Pseudomonadota > Alphaproteobacteria > Hyphomicrobiales > Phyllobacteriaceae > Mesorhizobium > Mesorhizobium sp. M4A.F.Ca.ET.090.04.2.1. Next base: position 7,544 of record NZ_RZOT01000017.1, on the reverse strand, counting down.
CAGGGTCAGCAATCGCGCGATCGCAACAGCTTGCGCAGCATTCTTGCCGAAGCCGGCAACGCCTTCGATTTCGTGCTCGTGGTCGCCCCATCGCTTGGCGAAGAAGGTTGGGACCCGGAGCTTTTTGCCAAGGCCGATCTCACGCTGTTCGCGTTGAACCGGTCCGAAAGGGCATCCGACGCCGCCGATCTGATCGAGCGGCATCTCGGCGCTGGCCAGGTCGAACGCAGCGCCACGCTGGTGATCGCGCAGGACAGCGCCCAGCCCGGCAAGACCCCGCACGACGTCCCGTCGAAGGCCGGCGACTGGCGCCGCGGCGCCGTTGCGAGGACCTGATCCATGCGGGCGCCGGAGCAGGCTTTGCCGGCGCTGTCGCGGCGGCGTGCGCTTGCCCTGACCGGCGGCGCACTGCTTACAGCCTTGCCTTTTTCCGTCTCCGCCACGCTGCCGGCGGCGAACAAGCGCGCCGTTCCCTCGCATGGCTTCAACCTCCCCGGATGGTTCGAACGAGAAGGCGGGAGCGCCCCTACCCCGGCCGTTCTGGAGAAGCTTCGTCAAACTGGGTTCGAAACGATCCGGTTGCCGGTGAATGGCGATCTCGTCGCGGATGGCAACAGGGCGGCATTACGCGCCATTCAGCGTGGCGTGGCCGAGCTTGTCGGGCTGGGCTTCGCGGTGCTGGTGGACATGCATCCTTCGGGTGATCTGCGCGCCGCGTTCGAGCGCGATCCGGCAAGCGCGGCCGAACGCGTGGTTCAAGCCTGGACGGCGCTCCGCGTCGTCATTGCCGACCTGCCGGAGGACTCGGTCTATCCGGAGCTGCTCAACGAACCGCCGATGGAGCGGAGCGACTGGCTCGCGCTGCGCGAACACCTTGCCGCAACCTTGCGCGCCAAATGTCCGCTGCACGCGATGGTCTGGGGGCCGGCGCGCTTCCAGGGCATTTGGGAGATCGGCGACACCCCGCCGCTGGCCGACGACAGGCAGATCGCCGCCATCCACTACTACGCGCCTATGGCCTTCACGCATCAATGCGAGACCTGGGATCGATCGCCGCTCGCCCGTCTCGCCAACCTGCCCTTTCCTGCGACGAAGGACTCGCCGCCGGTCCGGGCGCTTGTCTCCAAACTCCAGGCGGCGGGCGACGAGGAGGCTGCCTCCCTTCTGGAGCAGGAACTGTCGAGGCCGTGGGGCGAAGCGCGGATTGCGTCGGACTTCGCCGGGCTCGGCCGCTGGTCGGCGGCCCAGCACTGCCCGGTCATGCTGAACGAGTTCGGCGTGCTCAATTTCTGCGTCGATGCCGACAGCCGCGCGCGCTGGGTTCGCGCCGTGCGCAGGGCGGCCGAGGCCAACCAGATCGGCTGGTCCCATTGGGAGCTCGACCAGGGCTTCGGCTTCATCGCCAACAGGCAGAGCGCGGAAGGGTTCGACAGCTCGATGATCGCCGCCCTGCTGGGCAGCGACGGCGAGGACTGACATGGACAAGGCTCAGCACATCCGGGCGCCGATGCCTGCGACGGTCAAGGCCGACCGGCAATGAGCGTCACCGGGACATATCCGCCGGTCGGCCTGGACGCGTCGAGCTTTGAGGCGCCGCGCGGCGACGCGCTGCTGCATGTCTGCGTGTCGCTTACCCTCGTTGCCTTGACGGTTTCGGCCTTTGCCGTCTGGACGCCGTTCGGCATCGCGGCGACCTTCCTGCTGACGCTGATCGTGGCCAACGCCATGCCCGCGGGCGTCCCCGTCCTGATCATCTGCGCCTTCCTCTACCAGAACCTCGTGGTGACCTGGTACACCCCTTACATCCCCGACAACGATACGTTCGACGCGCTGCGCGGCACCAACTTCGTCATCCTGATGACCGCCTTCTGCATCTTCCTTGCCGCGTCGTTCCAGCAGCGCGTGCGCGCCCTGACCGAATTGCGCTTCTGGCTGCTGCTGAGCATCGTTCTGTGCGGGACGATCTGTTTCTATCTTGCTTTGGGGATCGTGCACGGCCAGCCCAAGGATGCGGTCGTTTATTTCCGCAACACGATCACGCCGCTCGCCTGCTTCCACATCGCGGTTCTCGCCGCCAGCCTCTATCCGGTCGACCTGCGCAAGAGCATGTTCTGGCTCGGCGCCGGCGCCGTCATCTACGGCTATGTGGAGCTGACCTTCACGATGGATTTCCTCAGCCTGTTCCATGGCGACCTCTACATCCAGCGCAACATCGCCCGGCAAATCGAGACCGGCGTCTGGGAGAAGTCGCTCAAGGAAACGGGCTTCGTTTTCCGTGGCCTGCAGGACGTGATGACGACGACCTTCTTCAACACGCCGTTCTTCAACGACATCCTGCCCAGTGTCTTCCGCATCGGCGGCCCGAATTTCCATTCGATCAGCTACGCCTACGCGCTCAGCATCATCTCGGCCTGGCTCCTGTTCAGGGGCCGCTGGCTGCTGCCCATCGCCGCCCTACCGCTGCTTCTGGTCATCGGCTCCAAGGGCGCCACGTTCCTTTTGCTCATCGCACTCGCCATGCGCATCATCTACCGCCCTCCCCGCGCCCGCCTGACGCTCGCGGTCGCCCTGGCTCTGGCAGCAGCCTGGACGACGGCCGCGATCGCCTATGGCGCCACGCATGGCGACTACCACGTGCTTGGCCTGACCGCCGGTTTGCGCGACTTCCTGGCCAACCCGCTTGGGCAAGGATTGGGATTTGGCGGCAATTTGTCGAGCACCAGCCTCAATCTCAGCTGGGCGACCGCCCAGGCCGAGGGCGTCGCCTCGGTTCCCGTCGAGAGCGCCGTCGGCGTCATGCTCTACCAGATGGGCGTGGGCAGCTTCATCTTCTTCGGCTTCCTGGCGGCGCTCGCCGTGGCCGCCCGGCGGCAGCTGATCGAGACCGGCGACCCGGATTTCCTGTTCGCCTTTGTCGGCATCGTCACCATCTCGGCCAATGCCGTGCTGCAGGAAGAGGCGTTCTACTCTCCGCTCGCGCTCAGCTTCTGCCTGCTGCTCGTCGGTGTCTCGCTCGGAACGCACTGGCGCGAGGTAGCGGCGGCAAGGGCCAGGCCGCAGGACTGAACTTTCGGGAGCACAAAGGCAATGCCGACGAAAGACGGCGCTGCTGACCTGTCGTCGCCCTCTGGTTCAGGGGCCGAATATCACCAGTTCGGTGAATGTCAGGTCACCGGGCGAAGGCGGTTTCGGCCCTTTGAAATATTTCAGCCCCTTGTTCGCGAAGTAGCGGCCGAACAGGCCTGCGATCGGCCCGTTCGCATCGGCTAGGCAGAGCAGGATTCCGTGTCGCAGGAGAAAGCGTCCCAGCGCGCCGGCGCCGCGGCTCAGATCCGCGAGCGAACGGCAATAAACGATTTGGGCGCACGGGATCAGGCCGTGCAGGATGCGGCGCGGCATCAGCACCAGCGGGTATGCCGCCCCGTCGCGAATGCAGACGAATGACAGGCAGCCCAGCGCGGCATGATCCTCGAGGATGGATCTCTCGCTGTCCGACAGCATCGCCATTTCGGCGAGGTCGGAGCGGACCTCGAGCACGCGGCATGACGGCTGCGCCGAACTCAAGGCCGGCAGGAAGGCGAACTGGCCGCTGGCGAAGAGGCGAAAGCCGAGCGCCTTGTTGGCATTCAACGTCGAAGGCGCCGGCGAAATGTTGGTGTAGGTCACATCCCGTCGCCTGAGCACCGGCCAGATCAGCTTCATGGCATAGGGGCGGAATGCCTTATCCACCGACCAGCTTGAGATGTTGCAGCGGATTTCATCGCCCTCCCGGCCCGGGTAGCGGGAATAGAGGGTGAGCACGACCCCGACGATCCGGCCGGAACTCTCCAGGGCGAAACCGTATCGCGGACAGTCGTCGATCGCGGGCCGTTGCGACAGACGGGTCAGCGCATGTTCCCAGTACCTGCGGCGACGCATCGGAAAGCCCCTGCGGAGGCAGCCGATCACGCCATCCCAATCGCCCTCGCGAATTGGTCGACAGCTGAGATCGGAGGGAAGTGCGCCATCCATAATCGACTCGGGAATACTACCAAACTAGCTGGATAGCATCACGTTCGTACTTATGCTACTTGGCAAAAATTAACAATCTCTGCGCCTTAAAAGGTAATTCTGTAGTCGTTTCTGAAATACAACCTTGCACAACCATCGGCTTTTGGTCACGCAAGGACACGGCATCCCGTACGGGCCACGGCTTGCCAGGCCGAAGCGCCACGGCCCTTCCGCGTCGCCGCCGGCGGCTGTTCGAAGTCCGAGGCTTTGACCATGGCGCCAGCGCCTTTATTGCGAAGCTCCCTGCTTCGGATATTCGAGCTGCATGGCGACGAAATCCTTCGTGCCGGTGCCGTAGCGGTCGGCGATGTTCCGCAGCGTCTGGTCCAGCGCCTCGACCGGTGGCTGATGCTCGAAGCTGGCGATCCGCCGTTCCGAAGGCCAAGAGGCGGCCACCTGGTCGGGCAGGAAGCGTATGCCGTTGCGGCTCGTGATGGCTTCATTCGTCCCGGAAACCGTCACGGCGCGCGAACGGTAGGTGCGCGACCACGCATCCGCGACAAGGGCGAGCGACACCTCGTCCATGCCCGGCGTCAGTTCCAGACCCATTTGCTCGTGATCCCAGAAGGCAAGCGTGCTGCGAATCGCCGTCAACGCGAAGGGGCGCGTGAACTTGAAGGCGGCGCTGGCATGGCGCGCATCCCAGCCGGTCAGTCCAAGCTCAGTCGCGACGGCTTCGGCCTTCTGCCTGCCGGCAATGGCCTCAATCAGGGTCAGCATCATCGGCATCGACGCAGTGATCCCGGTCGTCGTCGCCACACCCTGGTCGACCACGAAGCGCCGGTCGGCGACATAGCGGATCGAGGGATGCCGATCGCGAAGCCCGCCCACGGAGTACCAATGCGTGGTCGCCCGCTTGCCGTCGAGCAACCCGCTGGCGCCGACGACCTTGGCTCCGGCGCAGATGCCGATGACGATGGCGCCCTTGGCCGACTGGCGCCTTATCCATTCAAGCACCGCAGGATCGTCGTCGCGGCTCATCGCCGGAACGATGACGTAGTCGGCGCCTTGCGGATGCCGCGCATCGAACGCCGCCACCGTCGCGTCCGGCTCCACCGTCATCACATCGGCCACATCGGCGCGCTTCAGGATGCCGTAGGGCATCAGATAGTCGGTGGTTTCGGTGGCGTCATTGATGCCGATGATGGCGACCAGCGGCCGCTGCCGCTTCGGCCCCAGCGCCGCTATCGTGGCGTCCGCCTCTTGCCGGCCGATCGCCGGCGCGGCGATGGCTTCGGGTGTCGGCGGCAGCGACAACAGCCATCCCGCGCCGAGAGCCAGGAAAAGCACAAAGATACCCAGCCCGCCCCACAAGACAGTCCGCAAGCGCATGGTGGATCCTCTGCTCGACCGAAGAGGTTGACCGAAAGTGTAAAGGCGCTAGGCTTTGGCCGAAATGACATAAATCGTGCGAAAACTGCCATGCAACGGACAGTCGCGATCGTTATCCACCCGGGCTTCCAGTTGCTCGATGCCGCGGGGCCGACGGCCGCCTTCGAGATCGCCGGGCGTTTCGCCCCCGGAAGCTACGAGCTGGCGATGCTGGCTCCGGGCGGCGGCGAGGTCGAAAGCTCGTCGGGCGTCCGCCTCACCACGGCGCCTCTGCGCGACGGGCGCTTCGACACGGTCATCATTTCCGGCGGCGAGATCGTGCGCTCCCTGGCTGCCGCCGAACAGATCGCCGCCTGGCTGAAGCGCGTCGGCGCGCGGCGGATCGCCAGCGTCTGCTCGGGCGCCTACCTGCTCGCGGAAGCGGGGCTGCTCAACGGCCGCCGCGCCACCACGCATTGGGCAAGCACGGACGATTTCGCCCGCCGCTATCCGAGGATCAGCGTCGATGCGGACCGCATCTTCGTTCACGATGGCGATGTCTGGACCTCGGCCGGCATTTCCGCCGGCATCGACCTCGCGCTCGCCCTCATCGAGGACGATCTCGGCCAGGATGTCGCGCGCCGCACGGCGCAGCAGCTTGTCGTCCACCAGCGCAGGTCCGGCCAGTCGCAGTTTTCCTCGCTGGTGGAGCTCGGCGGCCGCACCGGCCGCTTCGCCGATTTGATTGAGTGGATGCGGGACCATCTCGCCGAGCCGCTGACGGTCGAGGTTCTCGCCGACCGCGCAGCCATGAGCCCGCGCCACTTCGCCCGTGCCTTCACTGGAGAAACGGGAACTACGCCTGCCAAGGCCGTGGAGCGGCTGCGCCTGGAAACCGCCCGAACCGCGGTGGAGACCAGCTCCGCCTCTCTCGATCGCATCGCCGCCGCCACCGGTTTCGGCGATCCCGGCCGCATGCGCCGCGCCTTCATGCGCGGCTTCGGCCAGCCGCCCCAGGCGCTGCGGCGCTCGGCGCGGCGATAGCGGCCGCCCCGCGTCAGCCCAGCTCGAGCGTGGTTATGCCGAAGACCCTGGCTTGCGCGTTTGCCGGCACGCCTCCCCGATACATCCGGGTCGTGCTGAAGCCGGGCGACAGGCCGGCGGCCCGAAGCGCTGCGGTGAAATCCGCATTGGCCACCGGCACGTCGATGTGCAGCGTGCCCCTCATCATGTCGGCCAGCGCAGCCAGCAGCCGCAGCGCGGTCTCGGTATCGTCGGCGAACAGCGGCCCGACCTTGAAACCTTCCCGGCACTGACGCGCCACGCCGTAGCCGCAAATCCGGCCGGCTTTCATGGCCAGCAAGGCAACGCGCGGCGGCTGCAGCCATCCTTCGAGAAAAGCCGGCCGTGGCGCCGGGAAACAGCCGCGGTCATAGGCGAGGACGTCGGCAAGCCGATCGGGCGTCGGTGGCCGGATGTCGCCGCCCCCGGGCAGACCCACGGCATGGCCGCTGTAGCGGAGCGTCTCGTAGACGGGCTGAAATCCCATGCGCCGGTAGTTGGGCTGCTGCTCGACGACACCGTCGAGGCCGATCGTGCGATTGCCGAGCCGCGCCATGCCGGCGTCCCAGACCGCCCTGCCATGCCCCTCGCCGCGCCGGTCGGGACGGCAGATATAGAGGCCGATGAAGCCGAAGCGGTCGCCATAGGCAACCGCCGAGATGCCGGCCACCATCCCGCCGTCGACGAAGGCGCCGATGAAACCTTCGGGATCTGCCGCCTGGAACACGGCGGCATCGCCAAAGCCTGGATTCCAGCCTTCGCCCGCGGCCCAGTCGACAAGCATTTCCACCTCTTGTGAGGCGAGCAAGCGGATTGTTCTCGGCATCGTATCACTCGGCGGCGACGTCACCCGGGGCGAAGGATTTCAGAACGCCACGATAGGGCTTTGCCAGCGGGTTTGCATAGGCGCCGCGTTTGGATGTTGACAGGCCAAGCGCAATCAGCGCCTCGGCTTGCTTGATCGCGGCGCCGACGCCGTCGATGACCGGCAGGCCGAAGTCCCGCTGCAACTCGGCCGCAAGGTCGGCCATGCCGGCGCAACCGAGTACGATCGCCTCGGCGCGATCCCGCTCGATCGCACGCGCGATCTCGTCACGCAGCTTGACGATGGCGCCTGATGC
>NZ_RZOT01000179.1:0-10536 GCF_003999085.1 Mesorhizobium sp. M4A.F.Ca.ET.090.04.2.1 | reverse complement strand
CATCCGAGATCTCGAACAACTCGTCGAGGTCCTGGCTGATGACCAGCACCGCCGAGCCGCTGCGTGCCAGTTCGATCAGCGCCTGGCGGATGTGGGCCGCGGCACCGGCATCGACCCCCCAGGTCGGCTGGTTGACCACCATGACGCTCGGCTTGCGGTCGAGTTCGCGGCCGACGATGAATTTCTGTAAGTTGCCGCCGGACAATGCCGCGGCTTCCGGATCGGGCGCGCTCTTGCGAACGTCCATCACCTCGATGATACGCTGGGAAGCAGCGTAGATGGCGGCGCTCTTGACCATGCCGCCAGAGCCGACAAAGGCCTTGCCGTCGGTGGCGTGGCGCGACAGTAGCAGGTTTTCCGAGAGCTTCATGCGCGGCGCGGCACCATGGCCAAGCCGCTCCTCCGGCACGAAGGCCGCGCCCATCAGCCGCCTGCCGGTGATGGTGAGGCCGCCGGCGTCCTTGCCGCGGATGCGCACCGAGCCGGCATCCGGCTGCATCGCCTCGCCGGAGACGGATTCGAAGAATTCGCCCTGGCCATTGCCGGCGACGCCGGCGATGCCGATCACCTCGCCGGCGCGCACGGTGAGGTTGATGTTCCTCAGCGGGATCGAGAACGGCGTCGCCGGCTTGCGGGTCAGCGCGCGGATCTCGAGCAGCGCCGGCGCCATCTCGATGCCTTCGGCCGGCGCGCGCACCACCGCCTTGACCTCGGTGCCAACCATCATGCGGGCGAGCGAGGCGGCGGTCTCCTGGCGCGGGTTGCAATGGCCGACCACCTTGCCGTGGCGCAGCACCGTGGCGCGGTCGCAGATACGTTTGACCTCTTCCAGCCGGTGCGAGATGTAGAGGATCGACTTGCCTTCCGAGCGCAGCCTTTCCAGCGTCTCGAACAGCTTGTCGGCTTCCTGCGGCGTCAGCACCGATGTCGGTTCGTCGAGGATGATCAGCTGCGGTGTCTGCAGCAGGCAGCGGATGATCTCGATGCGCTGGCGTTCGCCGACCGAGAGGTCGCCGACCAGCGATTCAGGATCGAGCGGCAGGCCGTAGCTGTAGGAGAGCGCCCTCGCCTTGGCGGCGATGCTGCTGATCGGCGAGCCGTCATCCAGCGACAGCGCGATGTTCTCCGCCGCGGTCAACGCCTCGAAGAGCGAGAAATGCTGGAACACCATGCCGATGCCGAGCTTCTTGGCGGCGCCCGGGTTGGTGATCCGGACTGGCTGGCCGTCCCAGAAGATCTCACCCGAATTCGGCTCCAGCGAACCGAATAGCATCTTGACCAGCGTCGACTTGCCAGCGCCGTTCTCGCCGAGCAGGGCGTGGATCTCGCCCTTGGCGATGTTGAGGTCGATATGGTTACACGCCGTCAGCGTGCCGAAAATCTTGGTCAGCCCACGAACTTCAAGCAGATTCGCGCTGTCGTGATTTGCACTCACAGTGCCTCCCATCTGGTTGCCAGATATGTTCTGTGTTCCCGCAAGCATCGTATGCGCTGCCGGCTGTTGGCGGAAAGCGGCACGCGACTTGAAAGAGCTTCAAGAATTTCAGCGGAAACTCAAGCGGTAAAAAAGTACCTTGCAAAGCCGGTGAAAGTGGATGGCCGGCTTTGCCAACTATCAATGCTTTCCACCGCGGCAAGCCGCCAGGAACGGCGGCATCAGGGGATCAGAACGGTGGTGCCTGTCGTGCGCCTTCCCTCGAGATCGGAGTGTGCCTTGCCGGCGTCCTTCAACTGGTAGCGCTGGTTGATCTTGATCTCGACCGCACCGCTCTGCACGACGCCGAACAGGGCCTCGGCCGACGCCACGAGGTCTTCGCGCCTGGCGTTGTAGACGAACAGCGTCGGCCTTGTGGCGTATAGCGAGCCCTTCTGCGCCAGGAGCGACATAGAGAAGGGCGGGATCGGCCCGGAGGACTGGCCGAAGCTGACGAACATGCCGAGCGGCTTCAGGCAGTCGAGCGAACCGGGGAACGTATCGTTGCCGACGGAATCGTAGACGACATCGCACTTTTTGCCGCCGGTTATGGCGGCGACACCGGCGACGAAATCGTGCTCCTTGTAGTTGATGACATGGTCGAAGCCGTGCGCCTTGGCGAGCTCGATCTTGTCCGCGGAGCTTGCCGTGCCGATGACCGTGGCGCCGAGATGCTTGGCCCACTGTCCGAGGATCAGGCCGACGCCGCCGGCCGCCGCATGGAACAGGATAGTGTCGCCCGCCTTCACCTTGAAGGTGCGGCGCAAAAGATACTCGGCCGTCATGCCTTTCAGCATCATCCCCGCCGCCTGCTCGTCGCCGATGCCATCGGGCACCTTCACCACACGGTCGGCGGCGATGACCCGCTGCTCGGCATAGGCGCCGACATTGACGGCATAGGCGATGCGGTCGCCGGCCTTCAGCCAGTCGACGTCGGCGCCGACCGACAGCACCACGCCGGCCGCCTCGCCGCCGGGGATCAGCGGAAAGCCGCCGGGCGGAGGATAGAGGCCCGAGCGATGATAGACATCGATGAAATTGAGGCCGATCGCGGTGTGCCTGATCAGGACCTGCCCGGCCCCGGGCTGGCCCGGATCGGCATCCTCATAGGTCAGTACTTCCGGGCCGCCATGGGCGTGGATGCGGATCGCTTTGGGCATTGGGCAGTCTCTCTTGGGATCAAGCCGTCTTGGGAACCGGCTTTCGCAGGAATCAGTCTTTTCCGGCGCCCGGCTTGGCGCCGAGCTTTGGAAAGACCTGCATGATACCGCCGATGCAGGCGAGGTAAAGTCCGGTCACGGTGATACCGACCTTGGTGAAGACGCTGACCTGCTCGCCCAGCACGCCGATCTGGTCGTAGAAGGCGGCGAGTGCCGCCTGCGCCAGTGCCAGCGCACCGAAGGCACACCACAGCAGCGTCATGCCGAGATTGACCGGCCTCAGCCGCACCACGCGAACCGGATGAATGAAGTTGATCGGCACGAAGGTGAGGATGCCGGCGACCACCACCACGGCGAAGGAAACCCATTGCCCCGGCTCGATGACGAAGAGCGTGAACACCACCATGTTCCAGACGACCGGGAAGCCCTTGAAGAAATTCTCCTTCGTCTTCATGCCGGTGTCGGCATAGTAGATCGCGCTGGAGACCACGATGATCGCCGCCGACAGGAACGACAGCTTTTCGCCCATGAAGCCGCGCTGATAGAGCGCGAAGGCCGGGATGAGCACATAGGTCACGTAGTCGATGATGTTGTCGAGAAGTTCGCCCGACCATGTCGGCAGAATCTCCTTGACCTCAAGTTTCCTGGCGATCGGACCATCGATGCCGTCGACGAACAGCGCCAGCCCCAGCCACCAGAACATCGCCGTCCAGCGTTGCTCGCTCGCCGCGACCAGCGACAGGAAGGCCAGGAACGAGCCGGAAGCAGTCAGAAGGTGAACCGAGAACGCACGCGCCTGCGGCCACGTCACCTTCTTCTTCGGTCGCGGAATCCGGTCGGCGATTTTCTTGGCGGCTTTCCTCGCCGCAGTGTTCTTGCTCACGGGCCCCGCCAGTCCAGCTTGCAGATCTCGGCCGAACGGCCGGCAAAGTTCCAGTTGCGGCCGAAGGCGCGCATCTTGCTCTTGTCGGACTTCGCCACGATGATTTCCGGCGCGATCCAGTATTCGGAGTTGCTGATCACCGTATCCTTTTCGCGGTCCTTGCCGGGGATCGGCGTCACCGCCCCGTCGATGATCTTCGGTATCTGGAAGATACGCGTCTTGTCACGCGTCTCATAGGTGATCGGCACCTGCTCGACGCCGAGGAATTTTCCAACCAGGATGGCAAGCAACGCGGTGGTGCCGCCCGCCTTGCCGGTGAAGATCCTGGTGAGCGCCTTGACCGCGTGGATGGAGGCGCGCTTATCGATGAACAGCCCGGCTGTCCAGTTGCCGCGGCTCATATAGCCAGGGATCTCCATCACAAGGCCAAGATTGAGGCCGGAGAGGTCGACGTCACCGGAATGGCCGGCGTCGATGCGGAATCCGGCCCAGGTCTGGCAATAGCCCTCGGTCGGCGGATGGCTTCCGAGCGACAGTACGCAAGGGCAAAAAACCGTGCAATTGCAGGAGAGTACGAGCTCTCCCTTCATTGCCCAGCCTTGGTCTTTCATCGAATTCTCTCCCCCTCACGCCGAAACTAATAGCAGGGCGGCACCCCAGACAAGCAGTATCGCACCGACACTCCGGCTTGCCATCCTGCCGCTGGTCTGTTTTTCGATCAGGGTGAACAGGCCGATCAACGCCATCCAGAAGATGTTCATCGCGCCCACGGCGAACATCACCAGCATCAGCGCCCAGCAGCAGCCCAGGCACCACAGGCCCTGTTCCATGCCGAGATGGAAGATGCGGCCAGGTTTCGCGCTCCAGTTTGCGAACAAGGTCGAGAACGGGTTCCGGCATTTCGTCAGGCAGGCTTCTTTCAGGCCGCTGAACTGGTAGAGGCCCGCGACCAGCAAGGCCGCTGCTCCGGCGATGCCAACGACCGGATCGAGCAATTGCCCGGACGAGGCGAAGGCGTGGACGCCGAGCGTCAGCGCCGCAAACAGCGCCGAGCCAGCCAGCCACATGCAGAGATAGCCCGCGACCAGGACCAGCGGGTGAACGACCGGCTCGCCCCTGATGCGAGCGGTGTCCGCGATCTCGCAATAGATGCGGATCATCGGCGCGGCGGACGGCAGCATCGTCGCCACGGCCATCAGGAACCACATCAGGATAAGCGCCGGCGCCTGCGCGCCGATTGCGCCGGCAAGCGGCGCCGGCGCCAGGCAAAGCGCGAAAAAGCGATCGACGAAATCCGGCAGCGGCGGCGGCGGCAGGTATTTCAACATGAAATCGCCCGGGGCCGATGCGCCCGCAACCCGGCCTTCGGCACCGCGGATCGCCATGACGCCAAGCGTTAGCCACGCCAGGATGACCGCCGCACCAACCATCATGGCCACCACCAGCCGGGGGTTGCGCGCGACGTCCGCGGTGGCGCGGCCGGCCCGGTCGAGATGGCGGAAGTCGTTGTCCTGGCCGGTCATGGACCCGAAATGGGCTGAATCGCCGCGTTGATCAAGCCGTACACTCCGGCCTATACCGCATTGGCGGCCAATTGGGCCTGCATTGCGATCTGGATACCGGATTTGGATCATCAGAAGACAGCGCGGATATTGGTCGCCGGCAGCGGTCCGGCCGGGCTGATCGCGGCGCTTGGGTTTGCCGAGGCCGGCTTTGCGGTGACGCTGGCGGGCCCGGCAGCCAATGGCCAGGATGGCCGCACCACCGCGCTCATGAACCCCGCCTTGAAAGTTCTCGAGCGGCTGGGCGTTCTCGCGGAACTCAAGCCAAAGGCCGCACCACTGAAGGTGATGCGCATCGTCGACGCGACAAGGCGGCTGGTCCGCAGCCCGACGGTCACTTTCCGCGCCACGGAAATCGGCGAAGAGCAGTTCGGCTTGAACCTGCCGAACAATGTGCTTGTTCCCGCCCTTGCCAGGGCGGTTGCCGCGCATGCGGGCATAGAACGGCGGAAATCGATGGTCGAGAGCTGGCGCCTCGACGCCGCCCATGCCCATGCCGTGCTCGCCGATGGCAGCGAGATTTCCGCCTCGCTGGCGGTCGCCGCCGACGGGCGCCTGTCGCCGGCGCGCGAAGCGGCGGGCATTGCCGCCTCGGTGCGGTCCTATCCACAGGCGGCGCTGGTTCTCAATTTCAGCCACCGCAGCGACCACGCTTTCACCTCGACCGAATTCCACACCGAGACAGGCCCGTTCACGCAGGTTCCCCTGCCCGGCAACCGTTCCAGTCTTGTCTGGGTGGTGAAGCCGGAGACGGCGACGGAACTGGCGGCGCTCGACGACGCGACGCTTTCGCAACGCGTCGAAGAGCAGATGCAGTCGATGCTGGGGCGCGTCACCGTCGAACCCGGCAGGCAGGTCTATCCGCTATCGGCCGCCTCGCCGGGCCGCTTTGCGCAAAATCGCGTTGCGCTGGTCGGCGAGGCCGCGCACGTATTCCCGCCGATCGGCGCGCAAGGCCTCAATCTCGGCATCAGGGATATCGACGATCTGATTGGAATCGCCAGCGAAAATAGCTCCGACCCGGGATCGGAGAAGTGCCTTGCGACCTACGATACCAGGCGGCGGCCCGACATCTTGGCCCGCAGCAGCGCGGTCAATTTGCTGAACAGGTCCTTGCTCTCCGACATGCTGCCGGCGCAGCTGGCGCGCAGCGCCGGCCTTGGCGTGCTCGGCAGCTTCGCGCCGCTGCGCGCCTTTTTCATGCGAGAGGGGCTCAGGCCCGGCAGCGGCTTCCAGGCTCTTGCCGGCGGTTTGCGGAAGCAGTCCCCGCGGTAGCTTCCCCAGACCTTTCCGCAGCGAGCCCGAAACCCTCGGCTCCGCCAGTTCGTTGGCTGCTACTGGAGCGGTGCTTTGGCATTGAATTGACGCGGCGTCTGCGCCAAATAGGCACCAACCGAAAGTCGGGGTCGATTTTTGGCGGCGCAGCGCGTAAATTCAAGATCTTAGGCGCCTTTGCGCGGTCACGGACGGCGCCCTGGAACCTGAGTGGTGAGTGCGATGAAAACGGCCAAATTCTCGATCGGACAAGTGGTTCGCCATCGGCTGTTTCCGTTCCGCGGCGTCATCTTCGACGTCGACCCGCAATTCGCCAACACCGAGGAATGGTACGAGGCGATCCCGGCAGACGTGAGGCCGCGCAAGGACCAGCCCTTCTACCATCTTCTCGCCGAGAATTCGGAAACGGAATACATCGCCTACGTCTCCGAGCAGAACCTGCTCGAGGACAAGTCGGGCGAACCGGTTCGACACCCGCAGATTGGCGAGATGTTCGACAAGCGGCCGGACGGCCGCTACGAGCCGAAACGCCAGTCGCGGCATTGACACAAAAAAGCGGGGCCAAAGCCCCGCTTTTTTTCGAAACCAGAAGACTCCCGCAGGAGTCCTGGGCGATCAGTTGGCGGTCTTCGCCTTGTCCTGCTCTTCCTTGAGCTTCTTGGCGAAGTCCTGGTTGTTCTTGGCCACGAAGTCCTTCAGCTTCTTCTGCCGGTCCTCGATATCCGACTGCTGCAGCGGCGGGCCGTCGTAGGCGCCGCTGAAACCGGTCAGCGCGACCTTGATCGGGTTCGGCTGGTTCTGGAAATTGACCGAGGTAAGCGTGATTGCCTGGCCCTTCTTGAAGGAAGCGACGAGCTGATCGGTCAGCGGCACTTCGGCCACGCAGCGGTCGGGGAAGCAGATCACATAGTCAAGCTTCTGCGCCTTGCCGGTGTCGATCTGCAGGCCGATGCCGGGAGGGACCAGACGGCCGGTCGGGACCGTGACCTGGAACACCTTGCGGTTCACCTTGCCCTTCAGCTCGATCAGGCTGATGCCGGTGACGAGTTGGCCATTGCCGGCGGTGACGATGTTCTGGACATTGCAGATGTCGACATCTTCCTGCTTGGTGCAGGCCTTGAACCAGCCCTGCGGAATCTGCTGCTGCTGCGCGGAGGCAGCCGGAAGTTCAGCGCCCAGAAAGCCGATCACGCCTGCGGCCAAGACCGAAAGGCGGTACGCGTTGCTGTTCAGGCTCGTCATATGGTGTACTTCCTCTCAATGATCCCGGGACCGGCTTATTCGCGCCGCGTGGTCCAGCTACCTGTTGCCGAAATGAGGCAACAGCATGACTTCGGAGCGCGTGTTACACTGCCAGCTCCGGCGAATCCAGCCCGTAGGCTGCAATTCTTGGCGCAGCCCGCCGGCGTCGAAGCCTTAGGAAACCTCGTTCGAATTCCCGACGCAGCGGCGATTCA
Source organism: Mesorhizobium sp. M4A.F.Ca.ET.090.04.2.1 (assembly GCF_003999085.1). Taxonomy (NCBI): domain Bacteria; kingdom Pseudomonadati; phylum Pseudomonadota; class Alphaproteobacteria; order Hyphomicrobiales; family Phyllobacteriaceae; genus Mesorhizobium; species Mesorhizobium sp. M4A.F.Ca.ET.090.04.2.1. Next base: position 2,725 of record NZ_RZOT01000179.1, on the reverse strand, counting down.
ATCGCCGCGTGAAATGCTCTAGGGTGCATTCCGAATCATCAAGCCGCCTGGCAAGGAGTCGGTCATGGGCCGCGTTCTCGTTTGGCTGATAGCCGCGACCTCGTTTCTGACCCTTTCGCCTGGACCGGTGCAGTCGGAGCCGAAGCACGCCATCGCCATGCAGGGCGAGCCGGCGCTGCCGGCCGGCTATACGCATTTCAACTACGCCAATCCCGATGCGCCGAAGGGCGGCAGCATCACCTATTGTGTGGTCGGCAGCTTCGACAATCTCAACCCGTTCATCCTGAAAAGCCTGCGCACCACGGCGCGCGGCATGCTGGATCTCACCTACGGCAACCTCGTCTTCGAACCGCTGATGCAGCGCAATTACGACGAGGCTTTCAGCCTCTATGGCCTGCTTGCCGACAGCGCAGACATGGATCCGGAGCGCAAGTCGATCGAATTCCATCTCAACCCGAACGCAAAATGGTCGGACGGCCAGCCGGTGACGCCGGAGGACGTGCTGTTCACTTACGATGTCTTCACCGACAAGGGCCGCCCGCCCTACAGCGTTCGCATGAGCATGATCGCCAAGCTGGAAAAGACCGGCGAGCACAGCGTGAAATTCACCTTCAACGACAAGGCTAATCGCGAGACCCCGCTGATCATCGCGTTGACACCGATCATCCCCAGGCACGCTTTTGACAGGGATACCTTCGACAAGACGACACTGAAGCCTTTGATCGGCAGCGGACCCTACACGGTGGACAAGGTGCAACCTGGCCAACGCATCGTCTTCAAGCGCAATCCCGACTACTGGGGCAAGGACCTCCCTTCGAAACGCGGCTTCGACAATTACGACCAGATCACCATCGAGTATTTCCTGAATGACAATGCCAAGACGGAAGCTTTCAAGAAAGGCATCTGCGCCGTCGACGACCAAAGCGATCCGGTCAAGCGTGAGCGCGATCTCGATTTTCCCGCTTTCCATCGTGGCGAAGTGATCGCCGAAACCTTCGACACCGGCATACCGCCTGTCGTGACCGGATTCCTGTTCAACACAAGGCTGGAGAAGTTTTCCAACCCAGTCGTGCGGCGCGCGCTAGGGATGCTCTACGACTTCGAATGGGCGAACAAGAACCTGTTCGGCGGCAAGTACACGCGCACCATGAGCTACTGGCAGAATTCCGAGCTATCCGCGCTCGGTCATCCGGCCGGAGACAGAGAGAAGGCGCTGCTCGCGCCCTACCCCGGCCGCGTGCCGGCCGATGTCATGGAAGGCACCTGGAGGCCGCCGGTGAATGATGGCACGGGCCAGGATCGCAAGGTGCTGAAGGCGGCATTCGATTTACTGAAGAGCGAAGGCTATGCCGTCAAGGACGGGGTTCTGCTGGACCCCAAGGGAAATCCCTTCGGCTTCGAAATCCTAACCGCCTCGCAGGACGAGGAGCGTTTTGCCACTATCTATCAGCGCACGCTGCAGAAGATCGGCATCGCTGTGACCATCCGCAGCCTCGAGGCCGACCAAATCCAGTCGCGCAAACAGCGCTTCGATTTCGAGGTGCTGATCGGTTCGAGCGGGTTCAGCAACTCGCTGTCCCCCGGCATCGAGCAGACCTTTCGCTGGGGCTCTTCGGAAGCCAAAAGGGAAGGCTCCTTCAATCTGGCCGGCGTTGCCGATCCCGCGATAGACGCAGCAATGGATGCGATGCTGAAGGCGCGAACCAAGGAAGACTATGTCGCCGCCGTTCGCGTCCTCGACCGGTTGCTGATCTCAGGCAACTACATGGTGCCGATGCAATACAACACGCAGCAGTGGCTCGCCTACTGGAACTACCTGGAACATCCGCAAAAGACCCCCATATTCGGTTATCAGCTGCCGGTCTGGTGGCGAAAGCCCAACTGACCCTCCCGAAACAGGAGACGACAATGACCGCCGAGAACTCGATCACCGTCGATGTCGTGTCCGATGTCGTCTGTCCGTGGTGCTTCATCGGTCAGAAACGGCTCGACAAGGCGATCGCCATGGCCGGCGACATCGAGGTGCATGTGCGCTGGCGGCCGTTCCAGCTCGATCCGACCATCCCGCCCGGAGGCATGGATCGCCGCCAATACATGATCGCCAAGTTCGGCAGCGAGGAGCGCATCCGCCAGATCCATGCCCGGATCGAACCGCTGGGCGAGGCTGAAGGCATCCATTTTGCCTTCGGCGCCATCAAGGTGGCGGCCAACACGCTGGACGCGCACCGAGTCATCCGCTGGGCGGGAACCGCCGGCGAGGCGGTGCAGAACCGGCTGGTGCGCCGGCTGTTCCAGCTCAACTTCGAGGAAGGCGCCAATCTTGGCGATCACGCCGTGCTGACCGCAGCCGCCCGCGAAGCCGGCATGGACGCCTCCGTGGTCGAGACGCTGCTGCCGACCGATGCCGATGTCGATCAGGTGCGCACCGAAATCGCCACGGCCTCGCGCATGGGCATCACCGGCGTCCCCTGCTTCCTGCTCGAAGGCAAATACGCGGTCATGGGCGCGCAGGACGCCGACACGCTCGCCGACGCCATCCGCCAGGTCGCTGCGGCCAAGGCGCGAGGCGAGCTGGAAATGGCGGCGGGCTGAAGCAATTCCAGGCAAAGTGAAATGGTTAGGCTCGGCGACTTCGCCGTAGCCGTCCGTCCGGAATTGCGCGAACCAAAGAGATAGGGCGGTTCAGCGTTTCATGAAACGATGGAACTTGCCCGCTCCCCTACTT
>NZ_RZOT01000178.1:0-10539 GCF_003999085.1 Mesorhizobium sp. M4A.F.Ca.ET.090.04.2.1 | reverse complement strand
GCGTAGACCGATGCGGTCGGGTTACGCCGATGGCATAGATCGAGCGGCCGATCTGCGTGCGCGTCATCACCACGAAGAACAGCGCGATGACCAGCAATGCGATCCACGAAAGCACCGGCAGGCCGAGGAAGGCGGCGCGCTGGAAGTTGATGAAGTCCGGGCTCATCTGGTCGGCATTGACCCAGGCGCCGCCGGAAACCACGAAGGTCGCGCCGCGATAGATGGTGAGGGTGCCGAGCGTCACCACGATCGAGGGAATGTTCAGCCGCCACACCAGCAAGCCGTTGATGGCGCCGAGAACCAGCCCGACGGCGAGCGCGACCACGATCAATGCCGGGATCGGGATCGCTGGATTCGCGGCGTTGAGCATCGCCACCACCATACCGGTGAAGCAGAGGTTGGACGCCATCGACAGGTCGATCGAGCGCGTCAGGATCACCACCATCTGGCCGAGCGCCAGGATCATCAGGATCGAGGTATCGTTGAACACCTGGCGCAGATTGGCCGGGTCGGCGAAACCCGGGAAGCGGGTCGAGATCAGGCCGATCAGCACCGCGATTGCCGCAAGCAGCCAGATCTCGCGGTATTTGCGCAAATTCTTCATGCCGCGATCCCCGCTGCGGTTCTTACCAGCGTCTCGGCATCGAGCCCCTTGTTGTCGTGGACGGCCGCGATGCGGCCTTCTCGCATGACGACGACACGGTCCGACATGCCGAGTATCTCCGGCAGTTCGGAGGAGACCATGATCACCGACAGGCCTTGCGCGACGAGCTCGGCCATGAAGCCGTGCACGGCGGCCTTGGAGCCGATGTCGATGCCCTTGGTCGGCTCGTCGAGGATAATCACCTTGGGTGTGGTCGCCAGCCATTTGGCGATGACCACCTTCTGCTGGTTGCCGCCGGAAAGCGTGCCGACATCCTGGCTGAGCGATGAGGCTCTGAGATCCAGCCGTTCGGTGTAGGAGCGGGCGAGCGCGAACTCTTCCGCCAGCCTGAGCACGCCGGATTTCGAAGTGCGCATGAGCGAGGGCAGCGAAACGTTCTGGAAGATCGGCATCCCGATCACCACGCCCTGCTTGCCGCGCTCCTCCGGCACGTAGACGATGCCGGCCTCGATGGAGTCGGCGGCCGATTTCGGCGCGATCGGCTTGCCGTCCAGCGTGATCGTGCCCCGGCTGGTGCGGGTGATGCCCGAAATCGCCTGCATCACTTCGCTGCGCCCGGCGCCGACCAGGCCGTAGAAGCCTAGGATCTCGCCCTTGCGCAGCTCGAAACCGATGTCGTCGAATTCGGTCGGATGCGACAGGCCGGAAACCGCGAGCACCGGCGCGCCGATCTTCGGCTCGCGCTGCGGGAAGATGTGGTCGACGTTGCGACCGACCATCATGCGCACGATTTCGTTCTGGCCGGCATCCTTGAGCAAGCCCTCGCCGACCATCTCGCCGTCGCGGAAGACCGTGTAGCGGTCGGCGATGCGGTAGATCTCATCGAACTTGTGGCTGATGAACAGCACCGCCTTGCCTTCGCTCTTCAGGAATTCGATCAGCAGGAAAAGCTCCTCGATCTCCTTCATCGAGAGCGCGGCGGTCGGCTCGTCCATGATGACGATGCGCGCATCGATCGACATGGCGCGCGCCACGGCGACCAAGTGCTTGTTGGCGATGCCGAGGTCCCTCAGCCGCGCGTCGGCGTCGATATGGCCGGCGCGCATGGTCTCCAGCACCTCGCGTGCATTCTTGCGCATGGTGCGCCAGTCGATGGTGCCGAAGCGGGTGCGCGGCGCGTGGCCGAGAAAGATGTTTTCGGCGACCGAAAGGTCGTCGAACAGCACGGTTTCCTGATGGATGGCGGTGATGCCGTGGCCGAAGGCGGCATGCGCGCTGTGCAGCGTTGTGGCCTCGCCGTCGATGCCGATTTCGCCGGCGTCGGGCTGGTAGATGCCGGTCATGATCTTGACCAGCGTCGACTTGCCGGCGCCGTTCTCGCCGATCAGCGCCGTCACCTGGCCCGGATAGAGCGACAGGCTGACATTGTGCAGCGCGCGGACACCGGGGAAACTTTTCGAAATGCCGGAGAGCGTCAGGCGCGGGGCGGCAGGCTGGGCCGGGCCCGAAAGCGGCCGTTCCGTCTCCACTTTGTGCTGGGCTGTCGTATCCATATCCGTATCAGGCCCTGAGAGAAGGTCCGTTTGAAGATGCGGCGGGACAATTGTCCCGCCGCACGAGCTTGAAGTCGACCAGGATCAATAGATCTTGGAGAACTTCTCGATGTTGGTCTTGTCGAACTGGAAGGGCGGAGCCATCGCAGCCGAGTTGGTGTCGTCGAGCGTCACCTTGCCGACGCGGCCGATCGACAGCGTTGCGCCGGGCTTGGCCTCTTCCTTCTTCACTGCCAGGTCATGGGCGAGGTAGATGGCCGAGTAGCCGAGGTCGATCGGGTTCCACAGCGCGACCGCCTGGCTGGCGCCGTTGTCGATGAACTTCTTGAACTCGGACGGCAGCGCCAGACCGGTGACGTTGACCTTGCCGATCAGGTTCGCGTCGGTGACGACCTGGGCGGCGGCGACCACGCCGACGGTGGTCGGCGCGATGATTGCCTTGAGGTTCGGATAGGACTTCAGCAGGCCTTTGGCTTCGTCCGTGCTCTTGGCCGAGTCGTCATCGCCATAGACGGTGGCGACGAGCTTGATCTTCGGGAACTTCTCCGGCAGCACCTTCTTCGCCGCCTCGATCCAGGCATTCTGATTGGTCGCGGTCGACGATGCGGAGAGGATGGCGACGTCGCCGCCTTCCGGCAGGTAGTCGGCGGCGAGCTTGATGATGGTCTCGCCGATCAGGCCGGTGTCCGACGGGTTGAGGTGCAGTTGGCGGCCTTCCTTGGCAACGCCGGAGTCCCACGAGATCACGGTGATGCCGCGATCCATCGCCTTCTTCAGCACCGGCACCAGCGCGTCGGCGTCATTGGCCGAAACCGCGATCGCATTGACCTTCTGCGCGATCAGCGAGTTGATCACCTCGATCTGCGCCTCGGCGGTCGCCTTGGTCGGGCCGGTGTAGATCACCTCGACATCGCCCAGTTCCTTGGCCGCTTCCTCGGCGCCCTTGTTGGCGGCGTCGAAGAAGCCGTTGCCGAGTGATTTCACCACCAGCGCGATCTTGACGTTCTCTGCATAGGCGGCATTCACGAACATGGCGGCGGAAAAGGCCGCCGTGACCAGCAGTTTCTTCAAAAAGCTCATCGAATATCCTCCCTTGAGCGTTGCATTTCCATCGCCGCTGCGGGCCGCTCAGGCCTGCAGTGAAGATTCTTCCTTCTCGGTGGCCGCCTTGCGGGCGACGATCAGCGTTACCCCGGCGCTTTCGAGCATCTTGGCCTCGCGGTCCTCGATGCCGTCGTCGGTGATCACGGTGGCGATGCGCGTCAGCCCGCACAGGATCAGGCTGGAGCGCATGCGGAACTTCGAGGAATCGACCAGCACCACCAGTTCGTCGGCCTGGTCGATCAGCTTCTGCTCGGCCTGGATCAGCAGCGGGTCGCCTTCCATCAGCCCGAGCGGCCCCAGCCCCTGCGCGCCCATGAACATGCGTCGCGCGTAGAAATTGCGCGTCACGTCATTGTCGAAGGGCGACAGGATGATGTTCTGCTCGCGGTAGATCGTGCCCCCTGACAGCATCACCGTATTCTTCGTGTGCTTGAGCAGGTGTTCGGCGATTGGGAAGGAATTGGTGAAGATCGGCATGCGGCGGCCGGTCAGGAAATGCACCATCTGGAAAGTGGTGGTGCCGCCATTGATGATAATCGGCTCGCCGTCCTTGCAGAGATCGACGGCTTCCCGCGCGATCGCCCGCTTCTGCGCGGCGTTCAGCGTCTCGTTGACCGAGAAGGGGCGGCCGGCAAGGCCGATGAACTGCGGCGGCGAGATCGCCTCGGCGCCGCCGCGCACCCGGCGCAGGCGCTTCTGCACATGCAGGGCCGCGATGTCGCGCCGGATCGTCGCCTCGGAGGAGTCTGTCAAGTCGACCATCTCCTGCACCGTCACCACAGGCTTTTCCTGGACGGCGGACAGAATGATCCTGTGGCGCTCTTTTTCGTGCATGGTTCCTCCCTGCCTGAGCATCTAGGCACTCAAAACGAGCAGTGTCAATCATTTCCGATCATATATTTTCATTGTGCAGTGCAATATGATCGATATTGATCGTTTGTGATTGACAAGAGGGCGTCTTGCGTAGACATTCCCCGCGAAAAGGACCGCACCCTTTTGCGTCCGAAGGGAGGATATCTATGCTCGACAAGCGCTCCGGCTCGCGCCTCGCCAATCTGTGGGACGATGCGAAGGCCAAAGGATTGAGCGACCCGGAGCTTCTGGTCTATCGCTCCAACACGCTGGGTTCCGACAAGCGCGTCACCAACTATGGCGGCGGCAACACCTCGTCCAAGGTCTGGCAGAAGGACCCGCTGACCGGCGAGGACGTCGAGGTTCTGTGGGTCAAGGGCTCGGGCGGCGACAGCGCCTCGATCAAGCTCGACGGCTTTGCCACGCTCTACATGGACAAATTGCGTGCGCTGAAAGGTCTCTATCGCGGCCTCGCGCATGAGGACGAGATGGTCGGCTACCTGCCGCACTGCACCTTCAACCTCAATCCGCGCGCGGCCTCGATCGACACGCCGCTGCATGCCTTCGTGCCGAGGCCTTGCGTCGACCACATGCATCCCGACGCCATCATCGCCATTGCCGCGGCGAAGGATTCCAAGACGCTGACGAAGGAGATCTTTGGCGATGCCATCGGCTGGCTGCCCTGGAAGCGGCCGGGCTTCGAGCTCGGCCTGTGGCTGGAGAAATTCTGCCTGGAGAACCCCGAGGCGAAGGGCGTCATCCTCGAAAGCCACGGCCTGTTCAGCTGGGGCGACACACCGAAGGAATGCTACGAGACGACGATCTCGGTCATCAACCAGGCGATCGAGTGGTTCGAGCGCCGGTCTGAAGGCGTGGCCATCTTCGGCGGCGAGGCGGTGAAGTCGCTCGACGCGCCTGCGCGCCGCGCGATTGCCGCGAAGCTGATGCCGAGGATCCGCGGCCTGATCTCGGAGAAGAGCCACAAGCTCGGCCAATTCGACGACCAGCCCGCCGTGCTCGAATTCGTCAATTCGAGGGATTTGCGGCCGCTGGCAGCACTGGGCACCTCATGCCCTGACCATTTCCTGCGCACCAAGATCCGGCCGCTGGTGATCGAATTCGACCCGGCGAAACCTGACGTCGACGCCGTCATTGCGCGTCTTGCCGACGACATCGCCGAATATCGTGTCGGCTACCAGGCCTATTACGACAGTTGCAAGCATGTGGACTCACCCGCCATTCGCGATCCCAATGCCGTGGTCTATCTGATGCCGGGCGTCGGCATGTTCACCTTCGCCGGCGACAAGGCGACCGCGCGCATCTCCGGCGAATTCTATGTGAACGCCATCAACGTCATGCGCGGCGCCTCGACCGTCTCGTCCTATGTCGGCCTGCCGGCGCAGGAGGCCTTCGACATCGAATACTGGCTGCTCGAGGAAGCCAAGCTGCAGCGTCTGCCGAAGCCGAAGGCGCTGGCCGGCCAGATCGCGCTGGTTACAGGCGGCGCCGGCGGCATCGGCCGCGCCACCGCCAACCGGCTGCTGCGCGAAGGCGCCTGCGTGGTGCTGGCCGACATCGACGAGGCGGCGCTCGCCAGCGCCAATGACGAACTGTCGAAAGCCTATGGCAAGGATTTCGTCCGGCCGGTGGTGATCAACGTCACCTCGGAGGACCAGGTCGTCGCGGGCTTCGCCGAGACGTCGGTCGAGTTCGGCGGCATCGACATCCTTGTCTCGAATGCCGGCCTTGCCTCCTCGGCGCCGATCGAGGAGACGTCGCTGGCGCTGTGGAACAAGAACATGGACATATTGTCCACCGGCTATTTCCTCGTCTCGCGCGAGGCGTTCCGGCTGTTCCGTGCCCAGAAGATCGGCGGCAACGTCGTCTTCGTCGCCTCCAAGAACGGGCTTGCCGCTTCGCCCAACGCCGCCGCCTATTGCACGGCCAAGGCGGCCGAGATCCATCTCGCGCGCTGCCTCGCCCTTGAGGGCGCGGAGGCGCAGATCAGGGTCAACGTCGTCAATCCGGACGCCGTGCTGCGCGGCTCCAAGATCTGGAGCGGCGAATGGAAGGAACAGCGCGCCGCTGCCTACAAGATGTCGACCAACGATCTCGAGGAGCACTACCGCTCGCGCTCGATGCTGAAGCGCTCGGTCTTCCCGGAGGACATCGCCGAGGCGATCTACTTCTTCGCCTCCGACATGTCGGCCAAGTCGACCGGCAACATCATCAATGTCGACGCGGGCAACGCGCAAAGCTTTACGCGCTAGGCAACTTCCTTCTCCCCGTTCACGGGGAGAAGGTGCCGGCAGGCGGATGAAGCGCCAGCCGAACGTAGTCTTGGGAGGAATAGCAGTTGTCCGAAACCATTATCTCAGCCGACCTCGTCGCCAGCCAAAACGCTGCGCGCAAGAGCGACCTCGAACGCGATTACGACTCGCTCGGCGAACACCTCGACCGGCGCGGCATCGCCATTGACGCTATCCGCGACAAGGTGGAGAAATTCGCCGTGGCGATCCCGTCCTGGGGCGTCGGCACCGGCGGCACCCGCTTTGCCCGTTTCCCCGGTGCTGGTGAGCCGCGCGACATCTTCGACAAGATCGAGGACTGCGCAGTCATCAGCCAGCTGACCCAGGCGACGCCGACCGTCTCGCTGCACATCCCCTGGGACAAGGCTGACCCGAAGCGGCTGAAGCAGGCCGCGTCGCGCTTCGGCCTCGGCTTCGACGCCATGAATTCGAACACCTTCTCCGACGCCAAGGACCAGGAGCTTTCCTACAAATTCGGCTCGCTGTCGCATGCCGATGCCGGCACGCGCCGCCAGGCGGTCGAGCACAATCTCGAATGCATCGAGATCGGCAAGACGCTTGGCTCGAAGGCGCTGACGGTGTGGATCGGCGACGGCTCGAACTTTCCCGGCCAGGTCAATTTCGCCAGAGCCTTCGAGCGCTATCTCGACGCCATGCGCGACATCTATGCCGGGCTGCCGGACGACTGGCGGCTTTTCACCGAGCACAAGATGTACGAGCCGGCCTTCTATTCGACGGTCGTGCAGGACTGGGGCACCAACTACATCATCGCGAAAGAACTCGGCGACAAGGCTTACTGCCTGGTCGATCTCGGCCACCATGCGCCGAACGTCAACATCGAGATGATCGTGTCGCGGCTGATCCAGTTCAAGAAGCTCGGCGGCTTCCACTTCAACGATTCCAAATATGGCGACGACGATCTCGATGCCGGCTCGATCGATCCCTACCGACTGTTCCTGGTCTTCAACGAGTTGGTCGACGCCGAGCTATCCGGAGCCGACCGGTTCAACCCAGCGCACATGCTCGACCAGAGCCACAACGTCACCGACCCGATCGAAAGCCTGATGCTGTCGGCGGTGGAAGTGCAGCGCTCCTATGCGCAGGCGCTGCTGGTCGACCGCAGGGCGCTCGAGGGCTTCCAGGAGACCAATGACGCGCTGATGGCGACGCAGACGCTGAAAGCCGCCTATCGCACCGATGTCGAGCCGATCCTGGCCATGGCGCGGATGAAGACCGGCGGCGCCATCGATCCGGTCGCAGCTTACCGCGCCGCCGGCTACCGGGCGAAGGTCGCGGCGGAGCGGCCTGCGGTCGCCAGCGGCGGTGGGGGCATTGTTTGAAGCCAAGTCGGCGATTGCTCAAGGCAGTTTTTCGACAATCGCCAAGCTCAGTGCTGCCCTCATCCGCCTGCCGGCGCCTTCTCCCCGTGAACGGGGAGAAGAGAGCTGACCGCGACCTCGGCGTCTGTTCTGCTAGCCTGGCGATTATCGAAACCACCGATGAGTGCCCCTTCTAACTGTCTAGGGGGAGAAGTGCCCGGCAGGGCGATGAGGGGCAGCACTGAGCTTGGGCATTTCCTATCCTTCGGACAAAGACCGCAGCGGAGGCGGGGTAAGCGGGCCGTTTCGATTATTCAATTGTTATTGGACTATCGCGCTCCAAGGGTCTTTCCTAGGCGTCCCCCACGCCCCGGAGTCCCCGCCATGCATCTCACCGCCGGACGCTGATCGCCGTCAGCCTTTCGCTCACCTTCGCCTTCACGCCATCGGCCGCCGTCTTCGCCGTTCGCTGACATCAGGGGTCACAGATGGCTCTCATGGCGCCGAAGCTCGTCTGGACAGCTGCGAGACTTGGGAGCAAGTTTGTCAGGCCGAAGGGTGATCAGCCGAGGAGCGCGACGATGTTCATGAAGCATGTCATTCGACTCGCATTGCTTGCCACGTTATTGGCCTCGATGGAGGCCAGAGCCGAGACGCTGCCGCTGCCGGCAAATCTCATCGGGGCGGCTTCCGATGCCGGTGAAGCGCTCTTGATCGAGGCCGATGCCCGCGAAGCCTATTTTACGCTGGCCATAAATTTCGTCACCCAGAAGAACCAAGCTTTTTGTGGGGTGGCCAGCAGTGTCATGGTTCTGAATGCCATTGGCGTTCCAGCCCCACCGGTGCCCGAGTATGACCCCTACAGCACCTTCACTCAGGACAATCTTCTGGATGCCCGCAGCGAGCAGGTCATTCCGGCTGAGACAATCAAAAAGCAGGGCATGACTTTAGATGAATTGGGTGGCCTTCTTGCGTTGCAGCCCGTGCAGGTTGAGGTGCGACATGCTGCCGACAGCAGCATGGACACCTTCCGCAAGGAGGTCCGAGGCTATCTCGCGACCAAAAGGCACTTTGTCATCGTCAATTACTTGCGCAAAGCCATGGGTCAGGAAAAAGGCGGCCACATCTCACCCTTGGCCGCTTATGATGCCGAGACCGACCGTTTCCTCATCCTCGACGTTGCTCGGTACAAATATCCCCCCGTCTGGGTGACGACAGCCGACCTATTTAACGCAATGAACACGCAAGACTCGGACAATGCTAACCGCACGCGGGGTTATGTTCTGATTGCTGCTAAGCCCTGATGGTGGCTGGGGCCAGGCGGCCCCGCTACAACGGCGCCATCGACAGCCGCGCCGCGGCTGGCGAGGCGCTTGGCTACCAGGCCCTGGTTGATAGGCCCGGTCAGACGACCAGTGTCAACGTGGAGGCCAGCAGCATGACGGCGGCGATGCCGACGAACAGGGCATAGAGGCGGGGCCGGTCGAGCAGCAGCGCATTGCCCGATATCCAGGCGGATGTTGCCCCGCCAAGCGCGAACAGGAAGCCGTTGCGGTGGCCGAAGGTCATCGAGGCGGCCATCAGTCCGCCGATGATCAGCGCGCCGAACACAATGATCACCGCGACGGCGTATTTCTCGAAGTCGTTGCCACTCCCCATGGCCGGGCCGATCGCGTTCAAATTCGACAGTTCGTCCGGATCGAAGGGACTGGTCGACCCATATTCGTCTTGACCGACGGGTTCTCGCATCACTTAATCTCCGCTGCCCGGCAACAAACCATCAACATCGGCCAAGTGCAACCCGAACGCACCTCGCCAGGGGACTCCGCCGCGATCTTCGGGACTATCTGGTGCCGACGTGCCACGGTTCGCGGCGCCTTTCAAACGGCCGCGCCCTGCTTTCCGTTCCACCCGATTGAATTATCTGGAAAAATCGCTGCGCACGATGCCGTGCCGCTGCAACTTGTCGTAGAAGGTCTTGCGCGGAATCCCCAGCGCCTCGATCGTGCGCCGGACATCGCCGTCATTGCGGCCAAGTGTCTCGCGGATGATCTCGGCCTCGTAGCGGTCGAGCCGTTCGGGCAGCGGCATGGCAGCATCCGATTCGGCCGGGGCAGGCTGTTGCGCGCCGGCGCTGTCCTCAAGCCCGAGCACGAAACGCTCGGCGAAATGGGCGAGCTCCCGCACATTGCCGGGCCAGTCATGTTCTCTCAGATGGCGGGTAACCGCCGCCGGCACGGCCGGCATCGAGCGTTGGAAGCGGGCGGCCGCACGCTCGGCGAAATAGCCGAACAGCAGGGCCACGTCGTCGCGGCGCTCGCGCAGCGGCGGGATCGACAGCGTCACCACGTTCAGCCGGTAGTAAAGGTCCTCGCGGAAGGCACCTCGCTGGCCGGGATCGCCAAGATCGACCTTGGCGGCGGCGACGACGCGCAGGTCGACGGGCCGCACCTCATTGGTGCCGAGCGGCGTCACCTCGCGCATTTCCAGCACCCGCAGCATCTGCACCTGGGTCGAGGGCGGCATGCTCTCGATCTCGTCGAGGAACAGCGTGCCGCCGCTTGAATGCTCGATGCGGCCAATCCTCTTCTTCTGTGCGCCGGTGAAGGCGCCTGCCTCGTGGCCGAACAATTCGCTCTCGATCACCGTCTCCGGCAGCGTGCCGCAGTTCAGCGCCACGAAATTGCCCTGGGCGCGGCGGCTCCAGCGGTGCAGCAGGCTCGCCACCACTTCCTTGCCGGAGCCCGTCTCGCCGGTCACCAGAACGTCGACATCGGTATCGGCGATCTGTCTCAGCG
>NZ_RZOT01000177.1:0-10582 GCF_003999085.1 Mesorhizobium sp. M4A.F.Ca.ET.090.04.2.1 | reverse complement strand
GCGCTGGGCTCGATCCTGTTCATCGATCGCATGGCCAAATCGATCGCCGTCGAGGCCGACCAGCCGCTGGTGCCGGAGGACGTCGCCGACCGCGCCACCGCCTATGATTCCAGCGAGGCGAGCGATGCCGACACTGTCGTCTACCGCATTTCGGGCGCCTTCTTCTTCGGCGCCGCTTCGACCGTCGGCGCCGTGCTCGACCGCATCGCCGACCAGAGGAAGAACTTCATCCTCGACTGTTCGGCGGTGCCGTTCTTCGATTCCACCGCGGCCAACGTCATCGAGGGCGCGGCGCACAAGGCCAAGCGCGCCGGCGTGCGCTTTATCATCGCCGGCGCTGCGCCGCAGACGCGGCGCATGCTGATCAACCACGGCGTCAAGCGGCCGCTGGTCACCTACGCCGCCTCGATCCGCGATGCGCAGGCGCAGCTCAAGGCGCCCGCCGCCTGATCGCTGAGCGGGCGGCCTCAACTCGAGCCGACCGCCCGACGGCTTCAATCGAGGCTGAGCGCGGCGACCTCGCCCTCGTTCATCAGCGGCACGAAGATGGTTTTGCCATCGGCGCCGATGTCGGCGCTGCCCGGCTTGAAGGTGGCGACCACCTCAGGCTTGCCACCGCCGTGATAGCGGTAGAGCGTGCCGGTCATGTAGGCGGTGGCGTAGATGCTGTCGCCGATGGCGACGACGCCGTCGAGGTCGGCGAACTTTTCCGCGCCGGGTAATTGCGAAACCGTCCTGGTGGCGAGGTCGACCGCAAGCAGGCCGCCGGGCTCGGCGGTGCTGAAGTCAGGCTTGATGCCCTTGCCCCAGGACGCGACGATCAGCCTGCCGCCGTCGGCGAAGACGCCGTTGGGCGAGGCAAGCGCGGCGTTCTTGACGAACAGTTTCGGTGTGTCGCTGTCGATGCGGTAAATCGCGTCGGCCAGCATGTCGCTGACATAGACCTTGCCCGCGCTGTCGGCCGTCATGTCGTTGAGGAAGACGGCGTCCGGCACGTCGATGCTTGTGAGCAGCTTGCCGCTGGAGAGATCGACGACGCGGACCCTGGTGATGTCGGCGACATAGAGCTTGCCGCCGGAAATCGCCATGCCCTTGGGCGCGTCCATGCCGTCGGTCCAATGCCGCGTGACGACCTTGCCGTCGAGCGATAGCACCGAAAGGTAGCCATTGCCGTCGGCCGCGCCGGGATTGCCGACGATGTTGGAGACGATGATGCGCTTGTTGACGGCATCGAAGAGCGCCTATTCCGGCTGCTCGAAGCCGGTGGCGCGCCAGATTTCGCCGGCCTCGGCGACTGAAGTCAGCGCAATGCCGGCGATCGCGAAGATGGTCGAAGCGATGAGGGTCTTCATGGCCTGGTCTCCTGTGATGACGGCGGAGAGCTAGGGTTTTTGATACTTTTCCGGAATGCCTCTTCCAGCTAGTATCACAAATCGATACGAATTCGCGCTGGCGAGGTGCATTCCATGAACGGTCCGATCTTCGAGGCGCTGAAACGCACGCTGAGGGCGAAGGGCCTGACCTATCGCATGCTGGCCGAGCGCATGGGTGTTTCCGAGCCGACGGTGAAGCGTGTCTTCCATGAGAAGAACTGCAAGCTCGACCGCCTGGTCGAGATCTGCGCCGCCGCCGAGGTCGAGCTGGAGAACGTGCTGGGATCGATGAACAGGGGGCCGGGACCCGCCAACCATGTCGCGCCGGAGATCGAGCGCAAACTTTCTGCACGGCCGGCGCTGCTGTTCGTCTTCATCATGCTCTCGGAGAAGTTCACACCCCAGGGCATCATGCGTTCTCAAGGGTTGAGCGAGGCCTCTATGTTCCTCTATCTGCGCGACCTGGAAGAGCTCGGCCTTGTCGAGATCGGGCGCGGGCTTTCGGCGCGGCTGCTGGTCGAGACGCCGATCCAGTGGAATTTCGACGGGCCGCTGAGGCCGCTATTCGAGACGACCAACAAGAATTTCATCGGCTGGGCGATCACCCATCTGGAGCGCGAGGCGAGTTTCGTCAGCTTCTCGCGGCGGATGCGACCTGAGACGGCGGAGATGGTGCGGCGCGAGGCGGAAGAGCTGGCGGAGCGCGCAAAACTGCTTGCCCATCACGACCAGCACACGACACCGGAGGAACAGCTCATCGGCTACAAATGGACGTTCGCCTTCGGGGCGACGCCGTTTCCGGCGATCATGCCGATCGGGCCGCATGCACGCGATGGCGGCGCGAGGCCGAGCGGCCGGCCCGTTGCCGGCAAACCACGCCAGCCCGCCTAATTTATTCCGCGGCCTTGGCCTCGGCCGCCTTGTCGTCCCAGGTCACCGCCCGGTAGTCGAAGCCATATTCCAGCGTCGGCTTGACGATGCGGAAGAAGGGCGACAGGTCGAAATCGCGCGGCGTGTAGAGCGAGTGGTGGCGGATGTGCAAGATCTCGCGGCGCATGTAGCTCGATTGCGCCGAGGCGCGGCCGGGCGCGCGGGTGATCTCGGGCAGGATCGGATAGCGTATCTGGCCATAGGCCTCGGCGATCAGCGTCGAGCAGATCGCCCGCGTCGGATCGCCGGACCCGAACGCCAGCATGCGGCGGCGCCAGCGCACCGGCACCGGCGGCGTTGGAAAGAAAAATCGCAGCATATCGAAGATATTCTTGAGATCGTATTTCAGGCCGAGCTTGCCGATCATGAAGGCCACGACATGGTCGCGGTCTTCGGGCGTCAGGCCGCTCGCCCGGCAGATGCGGGTGTTGTAGGTGCGGTAGCGCGACAGCGGCACGGCGACACAACCCTCGCCGAGCGTGACCTCGATCAGGCGCGGCCGCTCCGAACCGTCTTCAGGCGCGGGCAAGGCATCGCCGACATAGAAGGCAGCATGCGACCATGTCGACTGGGTCAGGTATTTAATGACCGCCGAGATCTTCTGGTTGCCCTCAATGAGCAGGATGTCGCCCGGTTCCAGCGCGCGGCGCAGCGTTTCGGCATCGGACGGTGTGTAGGGCTCATAGCCCGAGGACTCATCCTGCAGCCGGCTGGCAAGCCAGCGGCCAAGGCGGTCGAGAAGGGTTTCGGCCGGCGCGGTCATGGTAGAGCGTGATTAGCATGGGCCGGCGGGGGGACGCCAGCAGCGCCCGTTAGCCGGCGGCGGCCGCCAGATCTTCCTGGGCTGCTCCGGCGAGGTCATCGCGGGCCTTGCGGGCAAGTTTCCTGGTCGACCGTTTGGGGCTGTCGCCGAACAGTTCGGCCGCCTCGGCGAGGCTTGACTTGCGCAGGCTCTTTTCCGAGCGCTTCAGGAGCTTGCCGAGAAGCTTTGTATCCTCTGGCGGTCCGAGCGGCTCGGCTTCGGCATCGAGCAGGGCGCGCATGACGAAGACATCGTGGAGTTCGCCCAGCCGTTCACCCAGAGCATCGACCGCCTTGCGGCGGGCCTTGATCGGTGTCGGCCACAGCCGGCCGAGCAGCGACAGGTGCATGCTGTGGGTCTTGGCCGCCTTGCGCAGGTCGTGGAAATCATCCGCCTCGCCGCGGGACCCAGCCTTGTCCAGCGCTTTGCGCGCCCGCCGCAAGGTGGCGCGGGCGCCCTCGGCGAGAATGTCGGCCGCCTGCTCGGGCTGGTCGGGCAGGGAGAGCCTGTCGATATGGCCGAGGCCCTCCCGGCAAGCGGCAGCCGCGGCACTGATCGCGGCATCGAGACCTGCGCCGGCATGCAACTCATGCTGGCGCATAACCAGCCGGTCGCGGACGGCATCGAGGCCGCCGCCGGCGCTCTGCTCCGGGAAGCTTGCTGCCAGGCGGTCGATGGTTTCGATCAGGGCGGTCGCCTCGCGCGGCCCGGCAAGCAGCGCCGATACCTGCTTGTAGCACTCGTTTTCGGTCTGGCAGAACGGTTCGTCACCGGAACGAACCAGGCGCAGCAATGCACGCACGCTCTTCAACCGCTTGCGGCATTTATGCAGCCCCTGCTCGGGCTTCTCACGCGCCATCTCGAGATGGGCGAGCGCCTTGCCGACCTCGTCAGTCAGGATGCGCCTGACCTCGCCGGTCAGCGGCAGGTGCGGATCGATGCGAAAACTCATGCGGCGATCTCCGGAATCCCCCCAAGGGCGAGCGACGCGGTGTAGAACCTCGACTCGCCTGTGATTTCACGGCCGAGCCAATCAGGCAGCATTTCGTCCGGCACGTCTTCCGGCGTCTCGAGCTCGGCGACCACCAGCCCCGCCAGCATCCCGCCGAAGACATCGACTTCGTAGAGATAGCCGCGGTGCCTAACATGGTGACGTGTCTTCTCGATGACACGTCCGATGGCGAAGGCCTGCATTTCTTCAGCCTCCGCAAGTGGGATCGGATATTCGAACTCGTCGCGCTCGCGCGCTTTGCTGCCGAATTTGAGCGTCAGTTCCGCTGAGGTGTCGTCGCTGATGCGCACGCGGACCGTGCGGCCGGGGGCGGCGGCAAGGTAAAATTGCCGGATGCGGATATCCGCCTCGGCCAGGTCACGCCAGGCGGCGCTGGAGACCAGGAATTTGCGTTCGACTTCCTTGCCCATGGCCGCGCACTAAAGCGCGCGCGGACGGACATGGCAAGCCGAAGCTGAGAATCGGATTGACTTTAATCAATCGATTGATTAAACGAATACCGTGAGCAAGAAAACGAGCGTCAAACCTCCCCATCGCGAAGCTTCTCCCGCCGAGCAGACGCGCGCCGCACTTGTGCACGCGGCGCTGAAGCTGTTCGGCCGGCAAGGCTTCGACGGCACCTCGACGCGCGAGATCGCGGCGGAGGCCAAGGCCAATATCGGCTCCATCGCCTATCATTTCGGCGGCAAGGAAGGCCTGCGCGCCGCCGCCGCCGACTACATCGTCGACACCATCCAGACGATTGCCGGGCAAGCACTTGGAAACCAGGCCGTCAGCGCCGCGCCAGCGCCGGCGGACGCGGAAGCGGCACGGGCGCAGCTTTTCACGGCGCTGGAGCGGATGGTGGCCTTCATCGTTGCGAGCCCGCAGGCAGGCGAGATCGTACAATTCGTACTTAGAGAGCTTTCCCACCCGACCGCCGCGCTCGACCGCATCTATGCCGGCGTGTTCGAGCCGACGCATCGCAGGCTTTGCATGATCTGGGAGCAGGCCACGGGCGAACCGGCCGAGAGCGAGCGCACCCGGCTCACCGTCTTCACGCTGATCGGCCAGGTGATCTATTTCCGCATCGGCCGCGAGGCGGTGATGCGCCGGATGGGCTGGCGCGAGATCGGCGAGGCCGAGGCGGCCAAGGTGGTGGCGATCGCCTCGGACAATCTCAGCGCAATGCTTGCCGCCCGCAATCTGGCTGCCCGCAATCCGGCCGCTGGCACCGTGGCCGCCCGCAAGGAGGGCAAATCATGAGCTTTCTCTGTTCGCTGCCGCTAGCCGCCCAGCTGTTCGGCGCCTGCGCGCCGGCTGCACCGCTGGCCGTAGGCTATGTCGAGGGCGACTATGTGTTGCTGGCACCGATCGAGGTCGCGCAGGTGGAGACCGTCGCGGTCAAGCGCGGCGACCGCGTCGCGCCGGGCGCGACGGTGGTGACGCTGGAGAGCGCCGACGCCAAGATCACCGTGGCTCAGGCTGAGGCAGCGCTGGCGCAGGCGCAGGCGCAGCTCGCCGACCTGCAAGTGGGCAAGCGTCCGGAAGAAATCGCCGTGCTGAAGGCACAAGTCGACATGGCCAGGGCTCAGGCCGCCGACGCCAAGCGCCGCTATGACCGCGCCAGCGACCTTTACAAGCGCGGCACCGGCACGCAGGCAGATTACGATACGGCGTCGGCCGCGCTGGAGACGGCCAACGCGCAGGTCGGCCAGGCCGAAGCCAACCTCGCTGTCGGCGGTCTGCCGGCACGCCCGGAAACGATCAAGGCCGCCGACAACCAGGTCAAGCAGGCGCAATCGGCCCTGGGACAGGCTCAGTGGCGGCTGTCCAAGCGCGTGCTGACGGCGCCTTCGCCCGGTCGCGTCAACGACGTGATCCGCAATCCGGGCGACACCGCCGGCCCGACGGCGCCTGTCATCTCGATACTGCCGGACGGCGCCGTGAAGGTCAGCGTCTATGTACCGGAAAGCGCCTTCTCCTCGGTCAAGGTCGGTGCGCTGCTCAGCGTCCATTGCGACGGCTGCGGGCCTGATCTGAGGGCGCGCGTCAGCTATGTGTCGCCGGATCCGGAGTTTACGCCGCCGGTGATCTATTCGCTGGAGAACCGGCAGAAGCTGGTGTTTCTGGTCGAGGCGCGGCCGGAGGGCGATGCCGGCCCGCTGCAGCCCGGGCAGATCGTCGACGTCGACCTGGCGGATGCCGGAAAATGAACGCCATCGACGTCCATGGCCTGGTCAAGCGCTTCGGCAACAAGACCGTCGTCGACCACGTGACGATGACGGTGGCCGAGGGTGAGATCGTCGGCTTCCTGGGGCCGAACGGCTCGGGCAAGACGACGACCATCCGCATCATGTGCGGACTGCTCACGCCGGACGAGGGCGAAGGCACGGTGCTCGGCCTCGACATCCGCACCGATGCGCTCAGGATCAAGCGCGAAGTCGGCTACATGACGCAGAAATTCTCGTTCTACGAGGATCTGACGATCGGCGAGAACCTCGAATTCGTGGCCCGGCTCTACCAGCTGAGACCGGTCGAGGAGCATGTGGCGCGGACGCTGGAGGAGCTTGGCCTGACGACACGCCGGAACCAGCTCGCCGGCACGCTGTCGGGCGGCTGGAAGCAGCGGCTGGCGCTCGCCGCCTGCATCATGCACAAGCCGAGGCTGCTTCTGCTCGACGAGCCGACGGCGGGCGTCGATCCCAAGGCAAGGCGAGAATTCTGGGACGAGATCCACCGGCTGGCGAGCGGCGGCCTGACCGTGCTGGTCTCCACCCATTATATGGACGAGGCCGAGCGCTGCCACCGCATCAGCTACATCTCCTACGGCAAGATGCTGGCCACCGGCACTGTGGAAGAGGTGGTGAAGAATGCCGGGCTCACCACCTTCGTGGTGCAGGGTCCGCGTCTCGACCAGGTCGCGGAGGCGCTGCAGGGCCGCGCCGGCGTCGACCAGGTGGCGCCGTTCGGCGCGACGCTGCATGTCGTCGGCTCCGACAAACAGGCGCTCAAGGCGGCGCTCGCCGATGTCGAAAAGCAGCACAAGGGCGTGACGGTGACGCCGGGCGAAACCAGCCTCGAGGACGTCTTCATCCAGTTCATGGCCGGCTCGAAGGACAATATGGGATGAAAAACAGGATGAGCGCCCTGTTCTCCTTCGCCAGGCTCGGCGCGCTGCTGATCAAGGAGTTCATCCATATGCGGCGCGACCGCATCACCTTCGCCATGATGCTGGGCGTACCGCTGATGCAGCTGGTGCTGTTCGGCTATGCCATCAACAACGATCCGAAGAGCCTGCCGGCGGCGCTGGTGGCGACGAGCAGCGATCCCTATACGCGGGCCATGGTCTCGGCGCTGCAGACCACCGGCTATTACCGCTTCGACCATGTCGCGCAAAGTGCCGCCGAGGCCGAGTTCCTGATGTCGCGCGGCGACGTCGCCTTTGTCGTCACCATTCCCGCCGATTTCGCCCGCCGCGTCGAGCGCGGTGACAGTCCGCAGATCCTGATCGAGGCCGACGCCACCGACCCGGCCGTGGCGAGCGGCGCCATCTCGACGCTGGGCACGGTCGCCAACCAGGCGCTGCTTCGGGCGCGCGGCATGCAGGAGGCGGCGGCGGAAACCGCCAAGGGCCAGCTCGAAGTGGTGGTGCACCGGCGCTACAATCCCGAAGGCATCTCGCAATACAACATCGTGCCCGGCCTGCTCGGCGTCATCCTGCAGATGACGATGGTGATGATGACCTCGATCGCGCTGACGCGCGAGACCGAGCGCGGCACGATGGAGAACCTGCTCGCCATGCCCTCCAGCCCGCTCGAGATCATGATGGGCAAGGTGCTGCCCTATCTGGTGGTCGGCGCCGTGCAGGTGGTGGTGGTGCTGGCGGCGGCGAAGCTTCTGTTTTCCATCCCGTTCACCGGCTCGATCTCGCTGCTGTTGACCGCCGTGCTGATCTTCGTGCTGGCGCTGGTGCTGCTCGGCTACACCATCTCGACGATCGCACGCACGCAGATGCAGGCGCTGCAGCTGACCTTCTTCTTCTTCCTGCCCTCGATCATGCTGTCGGGCTTCATGTTCCCCTATCGCGGCATGCCGGGCTGGGCGCAGCTGTTCGGCGAGATCCTGCCGCTGACGCATTTCCTGCGCATCATCCGCGCGGTGATGCTAAAGGGCGCCGAGCTGCCGGCGGTGGCGACCGAGATCGGCTGGCTGGTGCTGTTCGTGGCGGTGTTTGCCGGCGTGGCGCTGGTGCGGTTCAGGCGGACGCTGGACTAGGTCCAGCAAGGCATGGGCTCCGCACGCTTGTCGCGGCTGTGCCGGACGCTCGAATGCGATAGAGTGGTGGTTCCTGTATCATCAGAGCTGGTCCGATGAGGGTCGTCGATACGGCAGAGGTCATCTTTCTCGTCGACAACGCGACGGACAGCCTGTCGTCGAGCCCCGGCTTCGTCGAGACCGAGTTCGCCCGCCTTCGCCGTCGCGGGATGCCATGGCTGTCGGGCAAATGCCTGTGCTGCGCCGCGCATGGGCTTTCCTGCCTGATCACCGTCCGGACGGCATCGGCCAGCCGCACGCTGCTGTTCGACACCGGGCCCGAGGAATGGGTGTTCGAGCGCAACGCGGTCAGGCTCGGCGTCGATCTCGGGGAGGTTGGGGCGGTAATGCTGTCGCATGGGCACTGGGACCACGCCGGCGCAATGCCGCGCGCCCTGCAGATGATCACGATGGCCAATGGCGGGCGGCCCGTCCCGACCTACATGCATCCCGACATGTTCGCCTTGCGGGCGACCAAATCCGCCGATGGGCAGTTTCGGCCGATGGAACTGGTGCCGAGCGTGGAGGTCCTGTCCGGGAGCGGCGCCGATGTCATCGTTACCCGCGACGAGCAGTTGCTTCTTGACGAGACGTTCTATGTCAGCGGCGAAATCCCGCGCGTGACCCGGTTCGAACGCGGCTTTCCCGGCCAGTATCGCCAGACCGCCGCAGGCGGCTGGGAACTGGACGAAGTGATGCCGGACGAGCGCTACGTTGCAATCAACGTGGCCGGCAAGGGGCAAATCGTCTTCACCGCCTGCTCGCACGCCGGCCTGATCAACGTCCTGACCCACGCCAAGGCACGGTTTCCGGAAATTCCGCTCTACGGCGCGTTCGGCGGCTTCCACCTCTCGGGGGTGACCGAGCCGATCATCCCCGAGACGGTCGAAGCACTGGCCGAGTTTGACCTGCAGCTGATATCGCCCGGGCATTGCACGGGCTGGCGCGCCGTGAGCGCGCTTGCGGCCGCCTATGGCGAGACGGTCGCTCCATCCGTGGTCGGCAAGACGTTTTCGCTTTGACGGCTCCAGAACGACTCAGGCGTCCAATGCCCGCAGTCCCCTAAGCCGCCGCCATGATCTCCGCATAAGTGTCGAAATCGACATTGCCGCCAGAGAGCACGACGGCGACGCATTTGCCGGCGAGATCGATCTCGCCGGACGAGAGCGCGGCGAGGCCCACGCAGCCGCCGGGCTCGACCACCAGCTTGAGATGGGCCATGGCGTCGCGCATCGCCTGCGCCGTCGCCTTGTCGGACACGGCGACAGCGCCGGCGAGGTTTTTGCGGTTGATCTCGAAGGTGATGGCGCCGGGCTCGGCGGTGAGGATGGCGTCGCAGATCGAGGTGTGGCCGGGCTCGTTGGCGACCCTCTCACCCTTGGCCAGCGAACGGCGGGTGTCGTCGAAATGTTCCGGTTCGGCGGCCCAGACCGCGGTGTCCGGCGAGGCATCCTTGACGGCAACGGAGATGCCGCTCGACAGGCCGCCGCCGCCACAGGGAATGACGACCGCGTCGAGGCTGACGCCGAGAGCCCTGGCCTGGGCCATCAGCTCGAGGCCGATCGTGCCCTGGCCGGCGATGATGGCCGGATCGTCGAAGGGCGGAACCAGCGCCATGCCCTTGTCCAGCCAGGGACGAACCACCGTCATGCGGTCATCGCGAAAGCGGTCGAACGGAACCACCTCGGCGCCCATCTTGCGGACATTGCCGATCTTCATCGCCGGCGCGTCGGCCGGCATGGCGATGACCGCCTTGACGCCGAACATCGCGGCGGAAGCGGCGACGCCCTGCGCGTGATTGCCCGAGGAGAAGGCGACGACGCCGCGACCGCGCTCCGCCGCGCTCAGCGACGACAGTTTGTTGTAGGCGCCGCGGAACTTGAACGAGCCGGTGCGCTGCAACGTCTCCGGCTTGAACAGGATGCGGCCGCCATAGCGCTTGTTGAGCTCCGGCGATTCGATCAGCGGCGTCTCGACGATCAGGCCGGAGAGGCGCGCCGCGGCGTTGCGGATATCGGCGATGCCGGGAGGGACGGTCATGGGCGCGGCCTTGAGCAAACAGACCGCCCATGGTGCACGGAAAAGGCCGCGGCGCGCCAACGAAAAAATGTGATGATTACAAGGTTGGCGGATTATAGCTGCCGTTGGCGCCGCCCCTCACCCCAACAG
>NZ_RZOT01000176.1:0-10600 GCF_003999085.1 Mesorhizobium sp. M4A.F.Ca.ET.090.04.2.1 | reverse complement strand
CTGCCGGGCACTTCTCCCCGTATAGTGACGGGGGCTGGCCGCAACGGCGGCGCCTGCATGCGCCGAACTCGACCGTTGACGCCGCCTTTCAAATGCATTATTGAACAGGATTATACAGGTTCAATGAACAGGTATTGATATGGCCCGTCGCGCGACGCAGCTCACTCCCGGCACCGGCAAGCCGGAGCAGATCGCGACGGTTTTGGAGCACGAAATCCGCTCCGGCGTGCTCGGCTTCGGCGACCGTCTGCAGAGCGAGAACGAACTCGTCCAGCGCTTCTCCGTCAGCCGCAACACGGTCCGAAAAGGTCTCGAGGAATTGTCGAGTCGCGGCCTGATCACCACCAGGGTCGGCATCGGTTCCTTCGTCACCTTTGACGGCATGCCGGTCGATGATGCCGTCGGCTGGTCGCGCGCGCTTGCCAATGCGGGCGCCAATGCCGAGACGCGCACGCTGCGGCTCGAAGTCATCGAGGACGCGGAGCTTGCGGCGAAGCTTGGCGTCGACAATCCAGCTTTCATCGCTGTCGATCGCGTCCGCACGAATGCAAATGACGGCCATGCGATCTCGATCGAGCGTAGCCGCCTGCCGCTGTCGCCCGAACTGGAAGACGTGCCGCTGCGCGGCCTGCGCGAAGGCTCGCTGCACCAGACGCTGCGCGGAGCAGGGCTCGTTCCCGACCATGGCGAGGAGTGGGTCGACATCGAGATGCTGAGCGCCGCCGATGCCGCCATCCTCGACTGCGCGCCGGGCACGCCCTTCCTGCGGACGCGGCGCCTGACTCGCGCCGCCGATGGTCGACCGATCGAATTCGTCACTAGCCTGCTCAACCCGGCGCATTTCGCCCTTCATCTGGAGTTTTGAGATGACGGATGCGGCCGGGGTGATCGACCGGGCAATGGGCGCGCTGATCGGCGGCGCGCTTGGCGACGCGCTGGGCATGCCGACGCAGCTTCTGTCGCCCGGCCGCATCGCCGAACTCTATGGCCATGTCGACGACTTCGTCGCGCCCGTCGACGATCATCCGGTGTCGAAGGGCCTTGAAGCCGGCACGATCACCGACGACACGGAACAGGCGCTGCTGCTTGGCCGCATCCTGGTCGGGTCCGGCGACCGTTTCGACCACACGCGCTGGGTCAATGCGCTGCTCGACTGGGAGCGCGGGGTCAAGGCACGCGGCAGCTACGACTTGCTCGGCCCGTCGACCAAGCGCGCCATCGACGCCATCAATGACGGCGTGCCGCCCGAGGAGGCCGGCAGCGGCGGCGACACCAACGGCGCGGCCATGCGCATCGCGCCAGTTGGCATCATGATGCCGCCGGAGCCACTCGACACGCTGGTTGCGAAGGTCGCGGAAACCTGCCGGGCCACGCACAATACCTCGATTGCCATAGCTTCGGCCGCCGCGGTCGCTTTGGCGGTCAGCGGCGGAGTCTCGGGCGCCGACTGGCGCGCGGCTTCCGAGCGCGCCGTGACGGCGGCACGGTTGGGGGCAACGCTCGGGCATTGGGTCACCGGCGGCGACATCGCCGCGCGGATCGCCTGGGCGCAGGACCTTGTGCGCGGCAAGGCCGAGAAAGAGGCGATCCGGCTGATCGTCGATCTGGTCGGCACCGGCGTCGCCAGCCAGGAATCGGTTCCGGCGGCGTTCGCCGTGCTGGAGGTCGCCGAAGGCGATCCGTGGCGAGCGGCTGTCATCAGCGCCAATCTCGGAGGCGACACCGACACGATCGGCGCCATTGCCGCCAGCATGGCAGGTGCCTCTGCCGGCCTGTCGCGCCTGCCGCAGGATCGCATTGCCAAATTGCACGGCATCGATCTCGCCGCGGTTCGCGCGCTGGCAGACGATCTCATCGCGGCACGCGAGGCAAAGATCCGCTCCGGCAAGGAGGCTGCAGCATGAGTGGACGGCTGGTCCATGTCGGCAGCGCCGTGGTGGACTATGTCTACCGCATCGACGCCTTGCCGGCGCCCGGCACGGAAAAGACCGCGTCGAGCTACGCGCGGGTCGCCGGTGGCGGCTTCAACATGATGGTCGCGGCGAGGCGCACCGGCATGAGGGTGGTGTTCGGCGGTCAGCTCGGTACCGGGCCGGACGGCGATTTCCTGCGCGCGGCTTTTGCCGCCGAAGGCATCTCGACGCTGACGCCGCCGTCGCCGTTGATGGACAGCGGCAATTGCGTTGCCATGATCAGCGGCGACGCCGAGCGCACCTTCGTCTCCTGGCCGGGCGCCGAGAGCCGGCTCACGCGCGACATGATGGCTTCCGTCCAAGTCCAAGCCGGTGATTGGGTTTTTACCTCCGGCTACACGCTGAGCTATCCCGGCAGCCGCGACGCGCTCGCCGACTGGATCGAGGCGCTGCCGGCGGAAGTCCCCTTCGTCTTCGATCCAACGCCGGTGATAGCCGAGATTCCGCGCCCGATCCTGGACAGGGTGCTGGCGCGCACGACCTGGCTGAGCTGCAACACCAGCGAGGCGGCCGCGATCGCAGGTTCGGGCGACGCGCAGACTGCAGCCATCCGGCTGCTCGCCGACCATTGCCGGAAAGCGGCAGGCGTCGTCATCCGCGACGGCGCGCAAGGCTGCCTAGTGCGGCTGGCCGATGGCGGTACGCGCGCCATACCCGGTTTCGAGGTCGCCGCCGTCGACACCAACGGCGCCGGCGATGCTCATATCGGCGCCTTCGTCAGCGGCCTGTCGCGCGACATGCCGCCATGCGAGGCAGCGCGCTATGCCAATGCGGCGGCAGCGATTTCCGTTACCCGCCATGGCGGATCGTCGGCGCCGACCGACGCCGAAACCCAGGAATTCCTTGCCCGGCGCGTTCAAGCGGCGATCGCGCAGGACCGGGAACGACAGGCCACAACTTAACAAGCCCGCCAACCGGGCAAACAATGAGAGGAAAGAAACATGCGCATGCCCAGACTGACCGCTTTTTTGACGGCCACGGCCGTCTTCGCTTCAGCATTCACGCTTGCCGCCAATGCCGGTGAAGTGCATGTGCTCAACTGGAAGGGTTACGGCGCCGACGAGCCATGGGCGATCGCCGCCTTCGAGAAGGCGACCGGCAACAAGGTGGTCAACGACTTCTTCAACTCCGAACAGGAGATGCTGACCAAGCTCAGGACCAATCCCGGCCTTTACGACGTCGTCATGATCAATGCCGCCTTCAACGATCAGGCGATGGCCGGCAAGCTGATCCAGCCGATCGACGTCTCGAAGCTTGCCAACTACGCCGACATCAGCAAGGACAAGGCCGGCTCACCGATGCTCAACCATGACGGCAAGGTCTATGGCGTGCCGTGGGTCTGGGGGCTGACCGCCTTAGCGATCAACGAGAAGTCGTTCCCCAAGCCGCCGACGAGCATCGCCGAAATGTGGGATCCGGCGCATAAGGGCCGCGTCATCATCCGTGATGACGCCGTCGAGGCGGTGCAGTTCGGCGCCATCGCCAGTGGCCAGAACATCAACGACATCAAGGACATGGAAGCGGTCAAGGCGAAGCTCACCTCGCTGATGCCGCAGATCAAGACGTTCTGGAGCTCGGAGAACGACTGGAACCAGATGGTCGCCTCCAACCAGATCGACATCGGCACCTACTGGAGCGGCTCGGCCGATCGCGCCAAGACGCATTTCAAGCTGCCGGTCTCGCTGGTTATCCCGCAGGAAGGCGCCGTCGCCTGGCTCGATGCCTTCTCGATCCCGGCAGGCTCCAAGAATGTCGAGGGCGCCGAAGCCTTCATCAACTACATGATCGACCCGAAATTCTACGTCGAATGGGTCACCAAGGTCGGCGCGCCGGTATCGGCCAACACCAAAGCGGTCGAGGCGCTGCCCGAGGATGCCTTCAACCGCAAGGTCATGGGCGATCCGGACGTCGCCAAGCGCATCCAGTTCCAGGCGCCGGTCACCGACGAGCAGCGCGAGAAGTACCTGGCGCTCTGGCAGGAGCTGAAGGTCAACGTGAAGTAGTCGGCGTCTTTCGCGGAGGAGAGGCATCCATGGCTGACCAGCATGCGATCGGTTCGCGGCGCGGACTGAGGCCGGCCCTGCCGCTTCTCCTGCCGGCCTATCTGTGGCTGACGGTGGCGATCTTCCTGCCGCTGTCGGCCATGGTCTTCTTCTCCTTCATGACCGACCTGCCGCTGGCCGGGAAGGAATGGGCGTTCACGCTCGACAACTACGCGGCCTTCTTCTCGCAGAGCCTTTATCTGACGCTTCTGCTTGCCTCGCTGCGGCTCGGCCTCGAGGTCACCCTTTGGTGCGTGGTGATCGGCTATCCGGCGGCCTATGTGCTGGCCAAGGTGCTGAAGGGACGCAGCCGGGAGGCGATCTTCCTGCTCGTCATCCTGCCGTTCTGGTCGAACGGGCTGGTGCGCATCTTCTCCTGGGCGATGGTGCTGCGCGAGGGCGGCATCCTCGACACGGCACTCAACGCCGTGCTGCCGTTCAAGATCAACATCGATCTCATGTATTCCTACCCGGCCGTGATCATCGGCCTGGTGCACTCCTACGTGCCCTACATGGTGCTGACCTGCTACCTGACGCTGCAGGCGATCGACGATTCGCTGATCGAGGCCGGCCGCTCGCTCGGCGCCTCGCGGCGGCAGGTTCTTTGGCGCGTCATCATACCGCTGTCGATGCCGGGCCTGATCGCGGGGGCGGCGCTGATTTTCGTGCCGGTCGTCGGCTCCTTCATGGAGCCGCGTATTCTCGGCGGCCGCACCGGCACTTTCTACGGCACCGTCATCGAGGACCAGTTCGTCGCCGTCTTCAACTGGCCGCTGGGCGCCGCTCTCTCGTTCATCCTGCTTGCCGTCGTGCTGGTGATCCTGGCGGTGGCCTCGCCAGTGTTGCGGAGGGCCGCCTGATGGCGACGACGCGCATCCTCGAATGGCTAGGGCGGTTCTACATCGTCCTGCTGCTCGCCTTCCTCTATTTGCCGATCATCATCATGGCGCTGATGTCGTTCAACGCCTCGCCCTTCTACCAATTGCCACTCGAGTGGACGACGGACTGGTACGCCTCGCTCTGGCAGAACGACCAGCTGATCGCGGCGACCTGGAACAGCATCGAGATCGCGGTCATCACCACCATCATCTCGACCGTGCTCGGCTCGGCCGCCTCGCTGGCGCTCTACCGCTACGAATTCCCGGGTAAGAAGGCCCTGCAGGCGCTGCTCTTCCCGCCGATCGCCATTCCGTGGCTGATCACAGGCACGGCGATGCTGATCTTCTTCTTCGGCATCGGCATCGGCCGCGGGCTGGTAGCCATCCTGCTCGGCCATGTCGCGCTGGCGCTGCCTTATGTGATCGTCGTTGTCTCGGCCCGGTTGCAGACCTTCGCGCCGGAGCTGGAGGAGGCGGCGCGCTCGCTCGGCGCCAACCAGTGGCAGGTGACGAACCGCGTCACGTTGCCCTGGATCATGCCCGGCGTCATCGCCGGCGGTCTGTTCGCTTTCGCCGTTTCGTTTGACCAGTTCGTGGTCTCGTACTTCCTGTCGACCCCAGGCCAGACGACGCTGCCGGTCGAGATCTATGCGGCGATCCGCAAAGGCTTCACGCCCGAGATCAACGCGGTGTCGACGATCATCATCGTGGTGTCGATGGCGCTGATGCTGCTCACGGCGCGCTTCTTCAAATTCGGCGGAGAGAAATAATGGCAGGCGTCCAGGTAGCGAACGTCTCGCGCAGTTTCGGCGCGCACAAGGCGCTGGATGACGTCTCGATCGATTTCGCCGACGGCGGCTTCTACGCACTGCTCGGGCCGTCCGGCAGCGGCAAGACCACCCTATTGCGCCAGATCGCCGGCTTCGATTTTCCGGACAGCGGCCGCATCGCCATCGGCGGCGAGAGCGTCGGGCGCGTGCCGGTCGAGAAGCGTCGCATCGGCATGGTGTTCCAGAACTATGCGCTGTTTCCCAATATGAGCGTCGCCGACAATGTCGCCTTCGGCTTGTCGGTGCGCGGCGAGGCCAAGGCGACGATCGCCGCCGAGGTGCAGCGGGCACTCGACCTCGTCCAACTTGGCAAGCTGGGTGCCCGCCGGCCGCACCAGCTTTCCGGCGGCCAGCGCCAGCGCGTGGCGTTGGCGCGCGCCATCGTCACCAAGCCGCGCGTGCTGTTGCTCGACGAGCCGCTCGGCGCGCTCGACAAGGCGCTGCGCGTCGACATGCAGATCGAGTTGAAGCGCATCCAGCGCGAGATCGGCATCACCACCATCTTCGTCACGCACGACCAGGAAGAGGCGCTGACGATGAGCGACCGCATCGGCATCCTGCGCGACGGCAGGCTGGTGCAGGAGGGGCCGCCGGAAGAGATCTACGACCGACCGCAAAGCGAGTTCGCCGCGACCTTCCTCGGCGACGCCAACATCTTTCGCGGCGCCGCGACCGGCACCGGCATCCGGCTGCCCGACGGCACGGCGATCAATGCCTCGTCAGGGCCCTCGTTGGCAGCCGGCGCCAAGGCGAGTTGCGCGGTGCGGCCGGAGCGGATCCAGATCTCGACCGGCGCGGCGAAGCCCGATGCGGACAATGCCAATACGCTCAAGGGACAGGTGTCCAAGCGTATCTTCGCCGGCAACAACAGCACCTATTTTGTCGACCGCGACGGCCGGACGCTGAAGGTGATCGTGCAGAACACCGGCGCCGAAAGGTTGGCTGAAGGTCAGCCGGTGGTGCTCAGCTGGTCGCCGGACAGTACTGTGCTGATCGCGGCGGGCTAATCGACGCCGCCGGGCGGTCATCTGAAGCGTGTCGCGCTGGCGCCGATTCAAGAAACGCGGCCAACTCTTTGTTTTTCAGGCCCGCCACGAGCCGTCGGCGAGCGCGGCGTAGAGCACGTTGGCGTTGGCTCCGAGCGGCCTGTCCTCCTTGAGCGCCGGGACATGCGCGCGGACAGAAGCGTGGATGACGGCGGTTGCCGGCGCCAGCGTGATCCCCTCACGCAGGTCGACGGCTTGGGCCGCCGCCATCAGTTCCATGGCGATCAGGCGTCGCCACAGTACCATCATGTCGGCGCATTTCGAAACCGCCAGAAGGGTTTGCGTTGCGTGATCCTCCACGCCTTCCGAGACCGGCAGGTAATCGAGCATCACGGGGTTGGCCTTATGGCGGATCGCGGCCAGGATCGCCGTAACGGTCTTCTGCAGAGGCACGAAGCCGGCGGAGGCGCCGCCGAGCGGCGACAGGTATTTGGGCAGGCTGTTGCGGCCCGAGCCGGTGAGCTGGATGAAGCGAGCGGCGCAAGCCCCCGCGCATTGCGCGATTGCCAGGCCAAGCGTCTCGAAGGCGAGCGCGAGTGACGCGGTGTGAAAGTTGCCGGTCGACAGCACCAACGCGTCTTCGACCAGCACCAGCGGATTGTCGGCGGCGGCGTTGAGCTCGATCTCGACCGCCAGCCTGGCATGATC
Source organism: Mesorhizobium sp. M4A.F.Ca.ET.090.04.2.1 (assembly GCF_003999085.1). NCBI lineage: Bacteria > Pseudomonadati > Pseudomonadota > Alphaproteobacteria > Hyphomicrobiales > Phyllobacteriaceae > Mesorhizobium > Mesorhizobium sp. M4A.F.Ca.ET.090.04.2.1. The sequence goes on along the minus strand of NZ_RZOT01000176.1, from coordinate 3,183 downwards.
GATCGCCTGGATCAGCGCCCCGTGGATCGAGGGCATGCAGCGGATCGACAGCGGATCCTGCAAGCTCGTCTGCGTCGTTTCATGATCGCGCGCCAGCAGGTCGCGCAGCGTCCTTGCCGCCAGCAATTGGCAGGCCGCGGGCCGCGCGACATGCAGGCGCGGATCGAGAATGGTGCGGTTGGCCGCGAGCGCTTCCATGGTCAGCGCGCCGGCCTGCTGCTGCTGTTCCATCGCAGACAGCGCGTCGACAAGTGCCAGTGCGCCGGCGCCGGTGGAGACCGCCGAAGCATTGATCAGCGACAAGCCGTCCTTCGGCGCCAGGCTGACAGGAGGGAGGCGCGCCATCATAAGCGCCTTGGCCGAAGGCATGCGCCGGCTTTGGTAATCGGCGTCGCCTTCGCCGATCAGCGTGTGGGCGATCGCCGTCATCATCACCAGGTCGCCGGCGCCGATCGAGCCGAGCGCCGGCATCACCGGATGCACGCCCGCGTTCAGCATTTCGACCAGCGCGCTGAACACATGCGGCGACAGGCCCGAGCCGCCGGCTGAAAGCATGGCGATACGAGCAAACATCGCTGCCCGCACGAGCTGGATGGGCAACGCGTCACCCACGGCGGCGCCGCGCCCATCGAGAAGCTGGCGCTGGAAGGCGCTGGCGTCGCCCTCGACTGCGGTGCCGAGATTGGCGCCGAGCCCGGTGTTCAGGCCGTAGATCTGCTGGCCGGCGGCGGCAGCTTCATCGAGGACTTTGCGCGCCTTGGCCAGGTGTTCCATGACGGAGGGCGTGACCTCCACCTTGGCCGCATTGCGCGCGGCAGCGGCGACATCCTCGATGCTGACGCCGGCGCCGGTGAGGACGAGCGGGGTCATGCGAAACGCAGCCTCTGGCCGACGCCTTGCGTGCCGGCCTTGGCCAGCATCGCCTTGCCGAGCGCGATGTCTGAGAGCGACAGGCCGCGATGCCAGAACAGGATGGTCTCGTCGTCGCCCTGGCGGCCAGGCTTCAGGCCGGCGGCGATCTGGCCGAGTTCGGCATGCAACGTCGCCTCGCTCAGCCGCCCGGTCTCGACATGGGCGCGCAGCGAGCCGAACTTGCCGCTCTTGCACTGGCCCCAATCGTCGACGACGATCTTCCCCATGATATCGGTCAAGGACAGCTCCACCGCGCTCATCGTGCCATAGGGCACCACCAGCGCGCCCGGCTTGATCCATTCGGTCTTGAGCAGCGGCTGCGGTTCGTTGAGCCGCGAGGCCTCGACGACGATGTCGGCTCCGTCGACGCAGCTTTTCCAGTCGGCGACCGCGGTGACTTTCTTGCCGAGGTCGGCCGACAGTTTCGCCGCGAAAGCATCGCGGCTTTCCGGCCGGCGCGAATGGACGCGGATCTCGTCGAAGTCGAAAAGATGGTCGAGCAGGCGGACGTTCCAGTAGGCGGTGCCGCGCGCGCCAATATGGCCGAGCACCTTGGCTGTCTTCTTCGCCAGGTGCTTGGCGCCGATGGCGGTGACGGCGCCGGTGCGCATGTCGGTGATGACGGTGGCGTCGAGGATGGCGCGCGGCGTGCCGGTGCGTGGATCGAACAAATTGAGGATGCCGAATTCCGAAGGCAGGCCGTGCAGATAGTTGTCGACGTAGTCGCCGACGATCTTGACGCCGGCCGCGTCGAGCGGCGCCACATAGCCGCGCAAGACATTGAAATGGCCGTGGAATGACGGGTCCGGTTCAAGATGGACGCGCGGTTCGATCACCGTCTGGCCCTTGCCTTGCGCGACAAGGCCGGCCTCGACCGCACCGATGATCTCGGCATCGGTCATCGCCAGCGCTTCGATATCGAGAGCGTTGAGATAGTCGATATAGATGGGCTTCATCCCACTTCCCCTCTTAGGCCCACTTTCCCATAACAGGCGGCGAGGCACCACAAAAGTTTGTTGGATAACCACTGGACTAGGCTGGCCCAATGCTGTTCAAAGCAGGTCCGTCATGAGCAGTATCCCCGACAATCCGATGGTGTTCCAGCCGTCGACAGCCATGCCGGCGCGCCAGGCACGGCGCGTGGCGCTGATCGTCGCCGTCGCCTTCTTCATGCAGCTCTTGGATTCGACGATCATCTCGACGTCGCTGCCGCAAATGGGCCAGTCCTTCGGCGTGCCGGCGGTGGCGATGAGCATCGGCATCACCGTTTACATGCTGGCCATGGCCGTGTTCGTACCGCTGTCCGGCTGGCTTGCCGACCGTTTCGGCGCGCGCAACGTCTTCCTGGTCGCCATCGCCCTGTTCACCCTGGCCTCGATCGCCTGCGGCTTCTCACAGACCCTTTCGCAATTTGTCGCCGCCCGCGTAGTGCAGGGGCTTGGCAGCGCGCTGATGACGCCGGTTGGCCGCATCCTGGTGCTGCGCAATGCGTCGAAGTCGGAGCTGATCGCCGCCACCGCGCTGATCACCTGGCCGGCGCTGTTCGCGCCGGTGGTCGGACCGGTGCTTGGCGGCTTCATCACCACCTATCTCTCCTGGCACTGGAATTTCTTCATCAACATCCCGCTCGGCCTGGCCGGCCTGCTGCTGGTCGCCCGCTTCGTTCCGGGCGACCGCGAAGCCGAGACCAGGCCGCTCGACTGGCCGGGGTTCGTGCTCACCTCGCTCGGGCTCGCCGCGATGCTCTACGGGCTGGAGCGCATCGCGCATCCAGAGGACGGCGTCTTGCCGACCGTGGCGCTGATTGCCGCCGGCGTGCTGATCGGCTGGCTGGCGGTGCGGCACCTCGCGCGCACGCCGCATCCGCTGCTCGACCTCAAGGCGTTCAAGGTCCTGACCTTCGCCATCTCGACGCTTTCGGCCGGACCGATTTTCCGGGTGTCGATCAATGCCACCCCGTTCCTGCTGCCGCTGCTGTTCCAGGTCGGCTTCGGCTTGCGGCCGGTCGATGCCGGCTTGCTCGTCCTGGCCTATTTCCTCGGCAATCTCGGCATGAAGGCGGTGACGACGCCGACGCTGAGGCGTTTCGGCTTCCGTCGCGTGCTGGTCGTCAACGGCCTGATCGCCTCGCTCGCGGTGATGGCCTGCGCGGCGATCTCGCCTGAAACGCCGCAGGCGCTGGTGGTGGCGCTGATGCTGGTCGCCGGCCTGGCGCGTTCGATGCAGTTCACCGCGCTCAACACGCTGGCTTTCGCCGATATCTCCGCCGCG
>NZ_RZOT01000175.1:0-10606 GCF_003999085.1 Mesorhizobium sp. M4A.F.Ca.ET.090.04.2.1 | reverse complement strand
AACAGGGCGGACAGGCAGGAACGGTGCCGTGGCACCGCCGGCAGGGTTTGCATGCCCCGGCCGGGCCGGCGTTGTTCAGCGCGCCCGGCCTGTCACCGCGATGAAGCGGCGGTCGCGGCCTTCGAAGCCCTGGCTGAAGCGCTGGACCAGCACGGCAATCACCGCCGGCTTGCCCTCGGGCGCAAATTCGTAGGCCTCCGACAGGGAGTAGGAGATCGGGCAGTTCCTCGAGCCCGGCACCGCCTTGTCCTCATGCAATATCTTCAACGGCTTGCCGTCCTGGCCCTGCAACGTCAGCCGGAAGCCGAGCGCCTTGCCCGATATGTCGCCATTTTGCTGCGTCTCGAAGCTCGCCGAGCAGTCCGCCGTGCTCGCGGCCTGGCCCAACGCATGGCGGGCAGCTATCAGCATGCCATGGTGCCGGATATTTGCGGCCGAGACGAGATCGGCCATCGACGAATTTCGGGGAAGACATGGCCGGCAGGAAGAGCATAGGCTATTCGAGGACGGCAAATTTCCTGGGGAGGAAGCTGGATGGCGTCACGCTACCACGAGGTCTATGAGGGCTGGAAACGCGATCCGGAGCAATTCTGGGCGGACGCGGCGAAAGCCATCGACTGGTTCTCCCCCTATGGGCGCGTCTTCGATGCCGAGGCCGGCGTCTATGGCCGCTGGTTCACCGGCGCCTCCTGCAACACCTGCTTCAACGCCATCGACCGCCATGTCGCCAGCGGCCGCGCCGAGCAGGTGGCGCTGATCCACGACAGCGCGATCACCGGCACGATCAGGAAATTCACCTATGTCGAGCTGAAGCGCGAAGTGATCGCACTCGCCTCGGTGCTGAAGAACCGCGGCATCGGCAAGGGCGACCGCGTCATCATCTACATGCCGATGGTGGCGGAAGCGGCCTTCGCCATGCTCGCCTGCTCGCGCATCGGCGCCGTGCATTCGGTGGTCTTCGGCGGCTTCGCCTCGCATGAACTCGCCACCCGCATCGACGACGCCAAGCCGAAGCTGATCATCTCGGCATCCTGCGGCCTGGAGCCCGGACGCACCGTCGCCTACAAGCCGCTCCTCGATACAGCAATCGAGCTCTCCAGGCACAAGCCTGACGCTTGCCTGATCCTGCAGCGCGAGCAGTTGCGCTGCGAGCTGAAGGACCATTACGACATCGATTATGCCGACGCGGTTGGGCGCGAGCGGGCCGCCGGGGCCAATGTCGACTGCGTTCCGGTGCTGGCCACGGACCCGCTCTATATCATCTATACGTCGGGCACGACCGGCCAGCCGAAGGGCATCGTGCGCGACAATGGCGGCCACATGGTCGCCTTGAAATGGACGATGGAGAACGAGTTCGGCGTCAAGCCGGGCGAAGTGTTCTGGGCGGCTTCCGACGTCGGCTGGGTGGTCGGCCATTCCTACATCGTCTACGGCCCGCTGCTGCATGGCGCAACCAGCGTGCTGTTTGAGGGCAAGCCGGTCGGCACGCCGGACGCCGGCACCTACTGGCGGGTGATCTCGCAGCATGGCGTGGTGGCGCTGTTTACCGCGCCGACCGCCTTCCGCGCCATCAAGGGACAGGACCCGCGCGGCGAATTCGTGCCGAGTTACGATCTGTCGAAATTCCGCACGTTGTTTCTCGCCGGCGAGCGCGCCGACCCGGAAACCATCAAATGGGCCGAGCAGAAGCTCGCCGTGCCGGTGATCGACCACTGGTGGCAGACCGAGACCGGCTCGCCGATGACCATCAACCCGGCCGGCCTTGGGCTCTTGCCGGTGAAATACGGATCGCCCGGCGTGCCGATGCCGGGCTACGATATTCGCGTGCTCGACGATGCCGGCCATGAAGTGGCCCGCGGCACGCTCGGCAATGTCGTGGTCAAGCTGCCCTTGCCGGCCGGCTGCCTGCCAACGCTGTGGAACGCCGACGCCCGCTTCCGCCAGGCCTATCTCGAGGAGTTCCCAGGCTTCTACAAGACGGCCGACGCCGGCATGATCGACGAGGATGGCTATCTCTATGTCATGGCCCGCACCGACGACATCATCAATGTCGCCGGCCATCGGCTATCGACTGGAGCGATGGAGGAAGTGCTTGCCGCGCATCCCGACGTCGCCGAATGCGCCGTCATCGGCATCGCCGACGCGATGAAAGGCCAGGTGCCACTTGGCTTCGTCGTACTCAACGCCGGCGTTTCGCGCGACATCGGCCTCATCGAAAGCGAGGTGGTAGGACTTGTGCGCGAGCGCATCGGCCCGGTCGCCGCCTTCAGGACGGTGGTGACGATCAAGCGCCTGCCCAAGACGCGCTCTGGCAAGATCCTGCGCGGCACCATGCAGAAGATCGCCGACAAGGAAGAATGGACCATGCCGGCGACCATCGACGATCCGGCCATCCTCGACGAGATCACCGCGGCGCTCAAGGGACGCGGCATCGGGGTGTAGCCGGGCATGCATGGTCGCTCGCGCGCGCCCGACCTTTTGCTGCGCAATGCAGAAAACCACCTTTGGCGGCGTCGATATCCTGCGGTTCCTGGCCGCCGCGCTGGTGATGTTCTGTCACTACCGCTACCGGCTCAAGCGGCTTAACTTCAGGTTTCCCGCGCCTGAAGTCACGAGCCCGTGGTAATTCCGGCCAAGCATGATATCGAGGCTTCATGCGTGCCGTGTGACATGCTCCCGAAACCCCCATGCGAGCATCGAGCCTCATTCCGTGAGCCTGTTCCAGCGATCGAGACGACCCCGGACCGCGCCGCGCGATCGTCTGGAATTGGAAATGCAGGACACGGTCGTCTATGCGATCGGCGATGTGCACGGCTGCTACAAGGAGCTGCGGTCGCTGGAACAAAAGATCCTGCTCGACGCGTTGCCCTTTCGCGGGCGCAAGATCATCATCATGCTTGGCGACTATGTCGACCGCGGCCCGAACTCGAGACGCGTCCTCGATCATCTCATCGCGCCGGCGCCGCAAGGCTTCCTGCGCGTCTGCCTGGCGGGAAACCACGAGGTCGCCATGCTCGGCTATCTCGACGGGCATCTGTCGCGGGAACTTTGGCTGGCGATCGGCGGACTCGAGACGCTCTATTCCTATGGCGTCGACCCGGCACGCCTTGGCGACCTTTACGGCTCAAGCGAGGAGGTCGACCGGCGCATCCGCGCCGCCATTCCCGCCGGCCATGTCAGCTTCTTGCGCACGCTGCCGGTCATGGTCTGCTCGCGCAAGTTCGTCTTCGTCCACGCCGGCATCCGGCCGGGCATCGACCTCGTCGAGCAGGACGAGGACGACCTGCTCAACATCCGCTCGGAATTCTTCGAGAAGGCCCATATCCTCGACCGCTGGGTGGTGCATGGACACACGATCGTGGATGTGCCGAAGTTCGAAGGGCACCGGCTCGGCATCGATACCGGCGCCTTCCGGAGCGGGCGGCTGACCGCGGTCAGGATCGTCGGCAAGCACGGCAAGCTGCTGTCTTCGGCGGGTTAAAGAAGAGCACAGCGTCGCCGCTCTCAGATCGGCGCAAGCTCGGCCTCGGCGGCGGCGCCATAGGACAGCAAGTCGCCCTGCCATTTGCTGCGCTTGAGGAACTGTTCCCAGGTCAGCGCATTCGGATCGATCTTCCGACTCCAGGTCAGATCGCGCCCGGGAGCGTAGTAGCCATATTCGACGGCATATTCGACCATGCCCACCAATTCGCGCACGAGATGCTCGTTGCCGGCGAAACCCGGAAAATGGCGCAATAAGTCTTCGCGCGAGTATGCAGAGGCGTAGCGCGCGCGCTTGCCGGTGACGCGCACAAACGTGTCCACCATTTGCTGCGCCGAGATAAACTCGCCGATCACGGGCAGCGCCTCCCCGGTGTATCGCGCGGGGTGATCGAAGATCTCGCGCACCGCTGGACCGGCCGCAGTGAGCGGGTCGCAGAACGGCACGGGGATGTCCGGAGGCAAGTATATGGCGAAATCTATGCCGTCCTCCACACCTTGCGGCACGTAGTATTCCAGGAAGTTGGTGTAATAAAACGCCAAGTATACAAACGAGCTGCGAATGGGTAAGCTGCGGATGTAATCCTCTACCTTCGCCTTGTCCGTGAAATGCGGTGCCCACTTGGTGCCGCCGGTGATCGCTTCGACATTTTCGAGCCCGCTGAAAACCACGTGTTCGACACCAGCGGCCACTGCCGCGTCGGCCAACTCCTTTCCGAGGTTGAGTTCGGGTTCCGCCGGCGGCACCTTGACGATCGGCGGCGTCATCAAGAACGCCCCGGCCGAACCTTTCAGTGCTTCGGTCAGTTCGGCCTGCCGGCCGAGTTCCAGGGGCGCCACCACGACCTCGGCCCCTTTCTTCGCCAAGGCTTGCGCTGGTTGGCTGTCGAGACGGCGAGTCAGCGCGCGCACGCGGTAGCGTCCACTGTCGAGCAGGGACTTGGCGACGCTGCGACCCTGCTTGCTCGAGGCCCCGACAACGGTGATCAGGGGTTTGGAGGTATCGATCTGGCTCATGCTGATTATATCCCGGCTTGAGGGCGAAATCGCTTCGGCCCCGGACAGACGACCACGCCTGGCCGCCGAAAAGCGTGCCGCGACGTTTGGCTTCAGCAAGAGTCTCGGACGCTTCGACGTATTTTTGAAATCGCATAAGTTATCGGCTACTATCCATTCCATGGATACCAAACGCCTTGATCTCAATCTGTTGGTTACGCTGGAGACGCTGCTGATCGAGCGCAACGTCACGAAGGCGGCTGCCCGACTGCATCTAAGCCAGCCAGCGGTAAGCGCCCAGTTGAACCGCCTCAGACAAGAGTTCGACGACCAACTGCTGATTCCCGCCCAGCGAGGGATGACGCCGACGGCCAAAGCAATGGAACTGCTCGACCCGTTGCGCCAAACCCTTGATCAAGTTCGCGCCACGCTCAGCTCGCATCGGAACTTCAATCCGGCGAAGGCCAGGCTGATCTTCGCGATTGCCTGTACGGACTATCTGCAAGCCGCGATAGTCAAGCCGCTTGTCGTGGAGCTCAGGACGCTAGCACCGGGCGTTCGCGTTGCGATACGCAATCTGGACCTGCCGCAACTGGAAGCGCAGATGGCGCGCGGTGATGTGGATTTGGCACTGATGACGCCGCAGGAGGCCCCGCAAGGTCTTCGCGCTCGACATCTATTCGATGAGCGCTACGTGCTTATCGGCCGCAAGAAGCATCCGCGGCTGCGGGAAGGAATCACGGTCGCTGAATTTGCCGAGTTGGAGCAAGTGGTCGTGTCCCTGGAAGGCGGCGGCTTCGCGACACCGGTAGACAGTGCTTTGGCCGCTCTCGGACATAAGCGTAATGTCGTGCTCTCCGCGGCTTCGTTCCTGTTCGTCCCCGAGATCGTGTCTCGCTCGGACTTCGTCGCGCTGGTCCCGGAACGGCTGGTGCGTGATTGCGCGGACAAGCTTGACGTGATGGACTGTCCGTTTCCCGTTGAAGGCTTCGCGGTGGGAATGGTGTGGCATGAGCGCAGCCACGGACACAGCGGCCAGCGCTGGATCCGTGAGACCGTAGTCTCGCTTGTCGCGCATGAATCCTCGTCTCGGGCGCGCCATGGTTACGGCTAGACCGGTTCGGCGTTCATGGAAACGCCGAACCGCTCTGTCTCTTTGGCGCGATTTCGGACGGAAAACCGTCCACGCTTTTTCAGGAATTGCGTCACGCAGCCTGTTTGGTGCGCGCCTCCGACTTCTCCAGATAATAGGTCGAATAGCGGTCGAAGAATTTCTCGGAGCCACCGAGCGATCCGTATTTCGCGAGCCGCTTCAAATCAACCTTGTTGAGCACGGCGCCAATGATCTTGTTGGCGACGTAGGGCTCCGATTCCAGCATCGAGCGCACCATCGCGCGCGGCGTGCGGCCCCATTCGGTGACCAGCACGAATCCGTCGACGAGCGGCGCGAAGGCCTTGGCGTCAACCACCGGACCCAGCGGCGGCAGGTCAACGACGATGTATTCGAACGTCTCCTTGGCATTGTCGATGAAGCGGCGCATGCCGGCCGAGGAGAGCAGCTCGCTGGTGTGCGAGAACTGGCCGCGCAGCACGGCCGGGATGATCGCGAGCTTCGTCTGCCGATCGACCTTGCCGACCGACTGCCAGGTCTGGCCGCTGACCACCGCTTCCATCAGCCCTTGCTCGGTTTCCATGCCAAGGCTGCGGCTGAGCCCGGGATTGCGCAGATCGCCATCGATCAGCAGCGTCCTGGCGCCGTTGGCGGCCAGCAGCCCCGCCAGGTTCGCCGCCACCGTCGACTTGCCCTCGCCGGGCAGAAGCGAGATCACGCCGATGACGCGGCTGCCCTGGCCTTCCATGACCACGTCGAAGGCGATCTTAGCGTTGCGGAGCGTTTCGGCGAACATCGATGCCGGCGCGTCGATGCTGACCCGCATTCGCGCCCGCTTTTCCGCCGCCGAGAGGCTGGCGACCTTGGGATCGGCTTCGGCGTCGTCGGGCTTGTTGTCCTTGCCGGATCTGCCGCCGCCGATCGTCGGTAGGTAGCCGAGGAATTTGAGGCCAACGCGGTCGCGGATGTCGTCGCCGGTCCGGAAGAAGCGCTCGTTGAATTCATTCAAGCCGCCAAATCCGGCGCCGAGCAACACGCCAAGCACGAGGAAGAGCGCCAGCACCTTGGATGTGCGCGGGCCTGCCGCGGAGAGCGGCATTGTCGCATCAGAAATGATGCGCACCTTGCCGACCGGGAAGGACTGCTGCTGCGAGGCTTCCTCATAGCGGCTCAAGAACGTCTGATAGAGCGTGGTGAGCGCCGTCGCTTGCTGGTTCAGATCGCGCAGTTTGACCTGTGACTGGTTGTCGATGGAGCTCTTGCCTGCCGCGTCGGCGATCTTCTGCCTGAGCGCCGTCTCACGTGTCTGAGCCACTTCATACTCGTTGCGGTAATTTTCGGTAAGCTGCTTCAGCTCGCCAAAAATCTGCGCCGACACGTCGGCCTTCTCCTTGGCAAGCGCGACCGCTTGGGGATGGTCCGCACCGTAATTGGCCGAAACATCCTGCAGCCGCTTGGCGATGGTGAGATAGCGGGTCTTGAGCGTCGTGATGACCGAGCTGGCCGGCTGATCGCTCGCGATGGCCGAGTCGTTGAAGGCGTTGTCGGAGCCGCTGTCGACGATCGCCTTGTATTGCTGATAGCGGGCGCTGGCGCGAGCCGTATCGGCCTGCGCGACGATGAGCTGGGCATTCAGGTCGGCGAGCTGCTTGTCGCTCATCAGCTGCCCGTCGCTGTTGGCGGACAGCCCGTGCTCGGCCCGGAACGTCTCAACCGCCATCGACGCCTTCTGCGAGCTTTCGCGAAGCTCCGCCAAGCGGCCCTGCAGCCAGACGGCCGCGCGTTCGGTGGCGTCGAAGCTGGCGTTGAGCTGGTCGGCGAGATAGGCATCGGAATAGGCCTTGGTGATCGCCGTCGCCAGCGCCGGGTTCGGCGACTGATAGCCGATGGCAATCACATAGCTGCGGCCGTTGCGCTGCGCCTGCACCTCGTTCTGCAGCTTCAGCACGGCATAGTCGTGGCTCGCTTCCTTTTTCATGGCCTCGCGCGTCGCGGCGTCGACATTCTCCATGCCGGGAATTTCGTCGGCGGAGCTGCTGCGGAAATAGCCGATCACGCCGCGCAGGAAACCGATGCCCTTCGCCAGAGCCGATTGCGGCGGATTCATGAAGTCCTGGTTCTGGTCGAGTTTCAGCTTATCGACCACCACCGATGCCAGGCGGGCCGAGTTGATGATTTCGATCTGGCTGAGCAGGGCGGCATCCGTCTGCATGGTGACGGACGCGGCGGAGATGTCGTCGACGACCTTGTTCAGGCCCTCGTCGATCAGCACGCTGGCGACCGACATGTATTGTTTGGGCGTGGTCTGCAGATAGATTACGCCGAGGAACAGGCCTATGACGGCGCACACCGCCACCACCTTGACCTGCCGCGCGGCCATGCCGAGCAGACGTTCGATGTCGATGAAGTCCTCACCTTTTTCCGCGTCCGCGCTAGGCAATGGAATCCTCTTGTCGAGGGGAAAATTGGCATAGTTCATCGTCGGTCCAATTCCAGGTTGCAGGCGCTATTGGCCTTCGAAGATTGGCGTCGTCACCAGAAAAGACCACGCAACATTCATGCCAGAAAGCGCTTGGCCGGGTCGGCCAAGCGCGGCGGCGTTTGTCGCGCCATCATCGATACGCATATGCACCCAAAAGATGGGCATTATGCGGCTTCTTCCCGGCGCTCGTGCGTCCGGACGAATTGCTGCAGCATCTCGAAGACCGGTCCTTTCATGTCGTCGCGGGCCAGGGCAAAGGCGATGGTGGCCTCGATGAAGCCTTCCTTGGAGCCGCAGTCGAACATGCGGCCATTGAAGGGCTGGGCATAGAAGGACTGGCTTTGCGCCAGGCGGACCATGGCGTCGGTGAGCTGGATCTCGTTGCCGGCGCCGCGCTGCTGGTTGCCGAGCAGGGCGAAAATCTCCGGCTGCAGAACGTAGCGGCCGTTGATGTAGAAGTTCGACGGCGCATTGGCCGGCGCCGGCTTCTCGACCATGGCCGTCACCTCGAAACCGGTGCCGATCTCGGCGCCGCGGCCGACGATGCCGTATTTGCTGGTCTCGCTCGGCTCGCAACGCTCGACGGCGATGACGTTGCCGCCGGTGCGCTGATAGAGGTCGACGGTCTCGGCAAGACAACCGCGCCCGCCGAACGATACCATGTCGGGCAGGAGCAGGGCGAAGGGCTCGTCACCGATCACCTCGCGCGCGCACCATACGGCGTGGCCGAGGCCCTGCGGCGACTGCTGACGGATGAAGGAAGTGGCGCCGGCGACGGGGAGCAGGCTTTCGAGCGACTGCAACTGCGCCTTCTTGCCGGTCTGCTCCAGGGTCCCGATCAATTCAGGATGCAGGTCGAAATAGTCCTCGATGACCGCCTTGTTGCGGCCGGTCACGAAGACGATGTGCTCGATGCCTGCCTCGAAGGCTTCGTCCACCGCATATTGGACGACCGGCTTGTCGACCACGGGAAGCATTTCCTTCGGCATCGACTTGGTGGCCGGCAGGAACCGCGTTCCAAGCCCCGCCACCGGTATGACTGCCTTCCTGACTTTCTTCATCGCATAGTCCTTTTGAGAAGATCGATTTCAATATGCCGCAGGCTCCGAACCCACTCTCCGTCAGCCCGCACTCTCACCTCCCCGTCCCACGGCAAACTGTGCCGCAACCCTTCGCAACCGGACGGCGATCGGCATGCTCATATGCCTCACCGCCGCCGGATCACTGAGCGCCGTCCACATCGCCCTGAGCGGCGAGCGCGCCTTGATGTGCTGGACCAGCGACAGGAACGAAGCCGCCCGGCGCAGGCTACGGCTGCGCCTGGCAAAGGCAGCCGCGGCGGCCGCGTCCATGAGATGCGTCTCGGCGAAGGCGGCGTCGGCCGCACGCATCGCCTCGACATGATGCAATTCCAGCACCCGCGAGATGGAGCCGGTGCGGATGTGATAGACATAGCCGGTCGTCGGCTCGACGACACATCTGCCGCCCTTGGCGAGCGCGCTGGCCAGCAGGATGTAATCCTCGCCGATGATCAGCTTCTCGTCATAGCGAAGGCGTTTTTCGTCGAGGAAGCCACGCTGGAATATCGGCTTGAGATAGCCAAGATTGAAGCGCGACTCGAAGACGATGTTGCCGGCGATGTAGTCGGCGAGCGAAATCTCGCCCATGCCCTCGAGATAGTCGGCCGGGAACATCGTGTCCTCGGGCACGCCGTCCTCGCGCACGACCTGGAGATTGTCGACCGCGATCACCGCGCCGGCCTTCTCCGCCCGCGCGATCATGGCGCGGATCCGGCCGGGATAGACGGCATCGTCGGAATCAAGGACCGCCACCCACCGGCCCCGCGCGGCCTCGAGGCCGGCGTTCCTGGCACCGCCGGGACCGCGATTTTGCTCAAGCGCGACGACCCGCACGATTTCCTCTGGATAGGCGCGCGCCACGTCGAGCGTCCGGTCGCGCGAACAGTCGTCGACGACGATGACCTCGACGGAAACGTCATGCTGGGCAAGGGCACTGGCGATCGCCCGGTCGAGGGTCGCCTCGGAATTGTAGGCGGCGATGACGAAGCTGACGTCAGGCTGCATGCTTGCCTCCTTCCTGCGCGGAGGTGAGGCCGTACTGGCGGATCTCGCGAACGCCGACGAGGCCGCTGACGACGCCGACATGCATGATGCCGCGCAGCACGCTGCGGTTCCTGCGCACCGGGCTGATCGCGGTCAGCGCCGCCATGCCGAAACAGTAGGCCGCCTTGGCCGAGGCGAGGCCCACTTGCGCGACGCGCCTGAAGCCGCTCGCGCCGTGCCCGATCAGATGACCGTGCGTCTGCCCGAAACGGAAGCGGCGGCGGCGCAGCCAGTCGAACGCCGCCCTGGCGCGCGGCACCACCTCCTCGACCAGCGCATCCGGTGAAAACGCGATGCTGCCGCCGTCCCTGACCATGCTGTCGAAGAACTCGGTGTCCTCGCCGCCGGTCTGGCCGCGCGCCAGGCTGAAGCGGCGGCCGCGCAGGCTCGCTTCGCCGGTTCTCAGGAGTACAT
>NZ_RZOT01000174.1:0-10630 GCF_003999085.1 Mesorhizobium sp. M4A.F.Ca.ET.090.04.2.1 | reverse complement strand
TGACTTGGTCATTCATGGGGCGTCGGGCTCCAATTGCTGGACGCTAGGCGGATGGAAATGGGGCTTGGGAGGGCAGGGGCAAGGGTGACGGGAGCGTGTTAATCTCCCCTCTTGAGGGGCAGATGGCCGGCAGGCCAGAGGGGGTCGTCTCGCAAAGAGCGCCAACCTCTATCTGCCGCGGCAGGTCGCGCCCGGTCGAACCGACCCCCTCTGTCGCCTTTGGCGACATCTCCCCCTCGAGGGGGGAGATTACGCACTCAACACGTGACATACCGGTCCCCCTGATTATATGATAAAGCTGCTCCACTAAAACGGAGGCGCCTCCGTTTATTTACGTGGGGGCTGACCCGGTCGGGTTCAAGCCCCAATCGACTCGTGGAGACAAAATTGGCTGAAAGGCCGCCAGCGACAGCCGACGAGAAGCCAGACGCGCCCGCGCCAAAGCCGCTGCGCGCCGATGCCCAGCGCAACCGCGACAGGCTGGTCGAAGTGGCGGCGCAGGCTTTCGCTGAGGCTGGTGTCGATGCCTCGCTGGAGGAGATCGCGAAACGGGCAGGGGTCGGCATCGGCACGCTCTACCGGCATTTCCCGACGCGCGAGCATCTGGTTGAGGTGGTCTATCGCCGCGAGGTGGAAGGGCTTTGTCGCGCAGCCGGGGAACTGGCGGAAAAACATCCGGCCGATGTCGCGCTGGAGCTGTGGATGCAGCGCTTCGTCGACTATATCGGCACCAAGCGCGGCCTGGCGACCAGCCTTCGCATCCTGCTCACCACCAACTCGACACTGTTCTCCGATACGTCCGGGCGTGTCTCGGGCGCGCTGAAAGGCCTGGTCGAGCGGGCTGCCGCCGCCGGCTCGATCCGCGCCGACGTCGATGCCTCCGACGTGCTGCATGCACTCGGCGGCATCTACTCCGCGCCTAACACGCCCGACTGGCGCGACCGCTCGGGGCGGCTGGTCAAGCTGTTGATGGATGGCTTGCGGTTCGGGGCGAGGGAGGCGTCGAAGCTGCCCCGGTAGTCGGGCGCGCCGCGATGCGTCTATCGTCCCAGCGGTTGCTTCGACAGCGACAGAAGTTCTTCCTCGTCGGCGATGCCGGCCATGTAGTTGGCAAGGATGCGGGACGCCAGGCCCTCAAGGCGATCGGGGGAATCGCTTTCAAGCTTCAACCGTTCGAAGACCCTTGCCAGCAAGGCCAGTTCGGACGGATCGAAAATACCAGCGTCCTGAGCTTTTCGACGAATTGGCATGACGCCTCCCAAGCAGACGTTTTCGCAAGGCCATTGCAACGCGCTCCCGTCGAGACTGCGAGTTGGTGGTTAAGAAAACATTAGCCATGCAGAAAGTTCCAGTGCGGTCGAAATGGGCCGTGTGCGCTTTGCCGCCGACCGTTCCGCAAATACACAAACGCGTCATCGACTCGCATTGCCGGGAGCGCAGCCTAGATAGAGCGCGGGGCAAATATGATTATAGAAGGACATACGCATGCCTGAACGGCTGAAACTGAGCGACGGCGCCACCATTCCTCAGATCGGGCTCGGCGTGTGGCAGGTCGATCCGGGCGTCACGGCCAAGGTGGTGCGCTGGGGGATCGACGCCGGCTACCGCCTGATCGACACCGCCGAGGGCTACCGCAACGAGGAAGGCGTGGGCGAGGCGATCCGCGCGGCAAGC
Organism: Mesorhizobium sp. M4A.F.Ca.ET.090.04.2.1; assembly: GCF_003999085.1. Lineage (NCBI taxonomy): Bacteria > Pseudomonadati > Pseudomonadota > Alphaproteobacteria > Hyphomicrobiales > Phyllobacteriaceae > Mesorhizobium > Mesorhizobium sp. M4A.F.Ca.ET.090.04.2.1. Next base: position 8,956 of record NZ_RZOT01000174.1, on the reverse strand, counting down.
TTGCCGAGAGGCGACCTGTTCATCACCTCGAAGCTGCGCAACGGTGCCCACCAGCGCGACGCCGCGTTGCGCGCCTTCGACGACACGATGCAAAAGCTCGGCATCGATCAGATCGATCTCTTCCTCATCCACTGGCCGGTGCCCAGCCAGGGCAAGTATGTCGAAGCCTGGAAGACGCTCGTCGAACTCCAGAAGGCAGGCCGCATCAAGTCGGTTGGCGTGTCGAACTTCAACCAGGACCATCTGGAGCGCATCATCGGCGAGACCGGCGTGACGCCGACCGTCAACCAGATCGAATTGCATCCGCGCTTCCAGCAGCGCGACAAGCGCGAGTTCCATGCCAGGCACGATATCAAGATCGAAAGCTGGAGCCCGCTGGGCAGCGGTCGCCTGCTGGCCGACCCGACGTTGGAAGGGATCGCCAGGAAGCACGGCAAGTCGGTGGCGCAAATCGTCATCCGCTGGCATCTGCAGGAAGGGCTGATCGTTATCCCGAAGTCGAACCACCAGGAAAGAATCGCCGCCAATTTCGACATCTTCGGCTTCGAGCTGGACGGCAACGACCTGGAGACCATCCGTGGCATGGATTCCGCCGACGGCCGCACCGGGCCGGATCCGGCGACGGCGGCGTTCTTGTTCTGAGGCGTTGAAACAGCTGATCTCCCCCACGAGGGGGGAGATTAGCGCTTCGCCGAAGGCGCCTTTTCTGCAACGTTGGCGATTGGCCTATCGCTACGCCATCGCCACGATCACATGCGCCTGGATCTTGGCGGCGACCGCGCCGCTGCCGTGCCTGTCCCTGATGGCGGCTTCGGCGCAGTCGGTCGCGGCTTCCAGTTTTGCCGCGTCCCTGGCCTCGATCTCGTTGCGAAGCAGTGTCCCCTGGCAATAGGCGACGGCAGGAATGCGCGGCGAGGAGGCCCGGCTTTGTTCGGCCCTCGTCTCGATCGTCACATGCGAGAAGCCCGCAGCCTCCAGGTCGCTGCGGATCAGGTCCTTGTCGTGGTAGCCGTGCGGCGTGCGTGCCAGGAAGCGCGGCGGATCGTCCGGGAAAATCCTTGCCAGGGCATTCGTCACGTCGTCGGCGAACTCATTCTCCTCGATGCGATCCCACACGTTGAACAGGAAACGTCCGCCGGGCTTGAGCACCCGCCTTGCCTCGCGGTAGCCGGCCGGGCGGTCGGGAAAGAACATCGCGCCGAACTGACAGCAGACGAGGTCGAAGGCGGCGTCCTCGAACGGCAGCGCCAGCGCATCCGCCTGGCGCCATTGGATGCGGCTGTCGGCGCCTTGCCGCGAGGCGGCGTGGTCGAGCATCGGCAGGTTGAGGTCGGTCACGACATAGCGCGCGGCGGGGGACAGTTTTGGCGCCAGTGCGCGGGTGACGACCCCGGTGCCCGCGGCGGTTTCCAGAACGGCGCCGGGCGACAGGGACGCCGCCCGCTGCGCCAGGTCCGCGGCGTACGGCTCGAAGATCAACGGCACCATATAGCGATCGTAGTTTTCCGGAACAGAGCCGGCGAACACCTTGTCCGTTTCCAGCATTGCTATCCCCCCACGGTGCATTTGGTGGCCCCAGACTAACATGTGGTTGTCTGTTTGGCGCGATTTTCGACCGAACCAACCCATATGCGGCGGCACCCGGCAGGGCAAAGGCGGGCTGTCCCGCCGACCCATCCAGCCGAAGGCGTCTATGCGCCAGCATTTACGGGCGTCGCGGCGACACAAAAGAACTGCAGCGCACCCGGGGGGCCGCACATGGCACCTTGCTCCTCAAAAGCCAGGCCGGAGCCGACGATCAGGTCGCGCACCGTCCGCGATGCGATGATCTCGCCGGGCCGGGCATGGTCCAGAGACCGCGACGTGACCTCGATGGCGAGTCCGCTGAACTCCTCGCCGTGCGACTCGCACTCGCCGATGTGGATCGACGAGCGGAAATTGGCAGCCAAAGGCTTCAGGCGCTCGCGAATGGCGACCGCACATTGGATGGCCCGCGTCGGCCGCTGGAAGACAGCGAGCACCTTGTCGCCGGATCGCCTGATCTCCCTGCCGTCGAACAGCAGCAGCTCGTCCCGAATCGCTTCGGCGTGTTGGCCGATCGCCTTTTCGCCGGCAGGCGCGATCTCGATTGCCAGTACCGAGAGCAGCAAGCGCTCGCTCGGAGCCGCGGGCAGGGCGCCGGTGACGAAGCGTCTGATCTCGTCGACCAGGCGGTCGCAGTCCTCGCCCCAGATCAAATGGTCCCTGCCGGCCAACTCGAGATATCTGGCGCCTTCGATATGCCTTGCCAGGTAGCGTCCTTCTTCCGGCCTTACCCAGCGGTCGCCCGTCCTTTGGATGACCAGCGTCGGAACATGGATGGCGGGCAGGATATCGCGAACGTCGATTGCTGTGCCCCAGCGCCAGAGCGCGATCGCATCGGCGGGCGAGGCCGAATTCCTGAGATAGGCGGCAAACCATTCGCGCTCGCTGCTGTCTTCGGACAGGGAGGGCGCGGCGTTGAGCAGTTCGGCGGGCTTGCCCCACTGCCGCTCGACGGAGGCCAGGTCCTCGTCCACCTGCTCGGTGGTTCTCGCCCAGGGATAATCCTTCGACCATGTGCCGCTGGCATAGGTTCCGTTGAGCACCAGCGCCGCCGTGCGCTCCGGATAGGTGGCGGCGAACAGCATGCACATCGGCCCGCCCTCGGAGCTTCCGAACAGCACCGTGCGCTTCGAGCCGACCGCATCCAGAACGGCGCGCACGTCTTCCATCCGCTCCTCCAGCGTCGGCGGGCCGACATTGCGGTCGGACAGACCGGTGCCGCGCTTGTCGATGCGGATCAGGCGCGAGAAGGTTCCGAGCCGCCTGAGCACATGGGCGTAGCGCGGCGATCCCCAGGCAAGATCGAGGTTGGAGACCCATCCCTGGACGTAGAGCAGATCGACCGGCCCGTCACCGGTCATCTGGTAGGCAATATTGATCCCTGCCGATTTGACGTAGTGGGTTGGCGCAGCGATGGGCACGCTGCCCTCCGTCCCGGTCGCCGGAATCTGCAGCGAATGATGGGACGCCGATTTCGTTCGCCGCGCCCGCAACGTCTCGTACAATTGGCGGGTTTCCGGTTCAGGAGCCAAGGCGAGATCGCGCTCCAGTGCGTCGCGGCAAAGCTCGTACTGTTTCAGCGCGAGATTGATCCGGCCCCGGGCAGCAAAGGAGCGCATCAGGGCGCGATGGATGTCTTCACGCAGCGGCTCCATGGCGAGCAGCCGCGCCGCCGCGCGCGCGCAGGATGCAAAGTCGTTTGCCGTGCCGTATTGCGTGACCAACCTGTCCAGCGCCGCAACGGCCATCATCCGCAGGCGCTCGCGCTCGACCCGCAGCCAGTCCTCGAACGGCTCCTCCTTCAGGCCGTGGCCGTCGAGAAGGTCGCCGCGATAGACCACAAGCGCCTGCTCCAGATCCTCGATCGAGCCGCTTGTAGCCAGCGCCTCGAAACGAGCGACGTCGAAATCGAAGTCATCGAGGTGAAGCGCAATGTTGGCCCCCTCGGTCAGAAAGCGCCCACCGCCCGACCTTTGCATTGCCTTCCGGACGGCCGACACGGCTTGCCTGAGGCTCATTCGCGCCTGCGTTTCACCGTGCAGGCTCCAGAGCAGGGCAGCCAGCTTCTCGCGCGATTGGGCTTGTCCCGCCTGCAAGGCAAGATAAGCCACCATCGCGCGTGCCTTGCGGCTGAAGGCCGGGGCCGCCGCCCCGACGCCGGCAAAGTCGAAACCACCCAGCAAATAGAGGTGAGGTCCGGTCATCGGATCCGCCACAGCCACGATGTGAGGTCAATCCTTTCGCTTAGCTCACTCTATTTCAACTGTTATTGGGCCGGCGGGGCGTTTTTCACGATTCCATCACGCTGGTTGCCACGCATTCCTCACGGCGCTCGGGGAGGCTGTCCGCCCTGAAGCTCTTTCAGGAGGATACCATGCGACATCCCGCGTTGACCGAATGGCCCATCTGGCATGACGATCCCTGGAACGATCAGCAAGGGTATGGTGCCCTGCAGCGTCACGACATCGCCCTGGCCCGCTACCTCGCAAAGCAACAAGCCGACCGGGCATCCGTCGTGCGCCGGCTCGATCTGTGGGCCGCCATGACCCCTGCCGCAATGCTGGTCGCGGGCGTCGGACGCACTTTCTTCCTGATCCGGCGGCCATGCGACCGAAATGTCGGCCCGGCAAACAATGCCATGTCGCCGATCAACTCCATCGCCCTGACGCTGTTGAAGAGCCACGCCGAGTTCAGCAAGACATTCTGGGGCCGATGAACGCGCTCGAAGCCAGGGCGCGTCGCGGCTATCCCTTTTCTTCCACCAGGATCACCAGCGATTCCGGTACGACGCCGTCGAACTCCATGGCATCGGCGGCTGCCTTGCTCTGCATCAGGACCGCCAGCTTGTCCATGTCTGGGACGTCCATCATCAGCGCCACCCGGTTCGGGTTCTGCGGATCGACGAAGGTGCGGATGTTGGTGATCCCGAGCGCGCCGAAAATCTCCTTGCGCTTCGGCGATGTGAGCCAGTGCTTGGCGCCTTTCGTGATGTTGTGATGGCCGATGATCGTTGGCATTTCAGACCCTCCCGGGGGTGATGCCCGACGGGTCGAAATCGCCCGTCTGGCGCAATTTCCGCGAGCGCCAATCAGCGCCGTTTCCATTGGGCTGTCAATTGGCATTCGCTGATGGAACGGCACCTTCTCCCGCAAGGGCGGAAGGATTAGGCTTCGCGTCGCTGCAGCGGGGAGCCTCGCCATTCCAAAGCCCACATTCCTCGAGATCGCCCGCCGTGCCGGCGTCGGCACGGCAACCGTCGAGCGCGTGCTGAACGGCAGGGGCGGAGTGCGGCCCGAGACCGTCGAGAAGGTGGTGGCGGCGGCGCGTTTGCTCGACTATCCGCGCCGGCTGCCCGAGGCGCATCGCGGCGTCATCCGCATCGAAGTGATCCTGGTCAGGCCGGACGCCACCTTCTTCGCGCGGCTCTCGCGTGCCTTCGAGCGCATCGCCGCCACGCTTGACCGCTCGATTGCCGTTCACCGCACCTTCCTCGATGAGGCGAACCCGGCAGAGATCGCCGCGCGGATCCTCGATCCGGAGATGCGCCGCGCCGGGCTGATCCTCGCCGTGCCGGACCATCCGCTGGTGAGTGCGGCGCTCCGCAAACTCGAGGCGGACAACATCCCGACGGTGCAGATCGTCACCCAGATATCGGGCACCCGGAGCACCTATGTCGGCATCGACAATTACGCCGCTGGCCGTACGGTCGGCCTGTTGATGGCGCGCATGCAGCGTCGGCCGGGCAAGGTCGTCGCCATCTGCCACAGCCAGATCTACCGCGTCCACCGCGACCGCGTGCGCGGCTTCTTCGATTATCTGATGGAGACCGGCGACGGGTTCGAACCGGTGGCGGCGCTGTTCGGCTTCGACGATGGCGACCGCAACGCAGAGCAACTGCACGAGGCGTTTGTGCGTTGGCCCGACCTTGCCGGGCTCTACAATGCCGGCGGCGCCAACACGGCGCTGAACGAGGTGCTGCGGCGCCACGGCAGGGGCCGCCAGATCTTCTTCGTCGGTCACGAATTGACCGAGCGCAGCACGCGCGCCTTGCGCGAGGGCACGATGGACGTCGTTCTCGACCAGTCGCCGGAAGCACAGGCGCGCCGCGCCATCGACCTTGTGCTCGCGGCGCTGAACCTGCACGACCTGCCGGTCGACAATCCGCCGATCCGCTTCGTCACCTTCACCGCCGAGAACCTTTGATCTGATTTGATCAAGGAACCGCGAGCCTTCGCCGCCGTCACGGTGCTAACTCGCCCGTGAACGGAAGGGCGATGGCATGTGAAGTTCGCCCCCTAATCCGGTCGCGTCGTCCGCAGCTTTGGCCGTTTCGGAGAAGAAGCGGGCGCCGGCGCCGATGATCTCCCTCTCCCTTTTGGGAGAGGTCGGATGGCTCCGATCTGTCCTTCACAGATCGGCAGGCAATCCGGGTGAGGGGGCTCTTTCCCACCTGCGGTCGTCCGCCCGCGAACGGGAGGATGCATTGGTGACGAGACGGCTGACAGTCAGCGACCTGCAAAGCCAGAAGGGCAGCCGCAAATGGCTGCAACTGCATGTTGACACGCCGGCCGAAGCGGCCGCCGCGGTAGCCTGCGACATCGTCATCCTGTCCTGCGAGCCCGACCACAATCTGGAATTGATCCGCCAGGCGGCACCCTTCGCCTTCCTCTCCGTCGGCATGCCGCACGGCGCGGTCGCCTCGCCCGATGAAGCGGTGCGGCTTGGCTTCGCCATGATGAAGCGCGGCGCCGATGCGGTCTATTGCTCGCATTCGCCGCGCTTCATCGAGGCTATGGCGGCAGAGGGCATCCCGGTCACCGGCCATGTCGGCCTGGTGCCGAACCGCGCCACCTGGACGAATTTCCGCGCTGTCGGGCGCACGGCGGAAGAAGCCTTCAAGGTGCTGCGCGCGGTAAGGGACATCGAGAATGCGGGTGCGGCCTGCGTCGAGGTCGAAGTGGTGCCTGTCAGGCTCGCCGAGCACATCACCCGCTCGACCCCGCTGATCACCATGGGCATGGGCTGCGGCAGCGCCTGCGACACGCAGTATCTGTTCTCCTGCGATGTGCTCGGCACCCATGCCGGCCACTATCCGCGCCACGCCAAGCGCTATGCCGACTTCCTCACGCTGGAGGCCGAGCTGCAGGAAAAGCGCATCGCCGCCTTCCGCGCCTTCGGCCGCGACGTCGCCGGCGGCAGCTACCCGGAAGCGAAGCACCAGGTGGACATGGACGATGCCGCCTACGACCGCTTCCTCACCCTCTCTCAAACTTTGTGAAACCGGGGCCTGTGAGATCAGCCATGGACGACTTGCAATACGGCACGCGCAACAAGCGAGGCGACTGGGCGCCGAACGAGCCGGCCGGCACCGCGCCGCTGTTCGTCTTCCCACCGCGGCCGCTGGCGGTGCTGAAATGGCTGCCGAGCTATTTCCTGCCCTACAATGTGCTGTTCGCGCTTTCGGCCGTGGCGTGGTGGCATTTCGTGCTGCCCGACGCCGAGGTGATGAAGACGCTCTCCGTCGGCTGGATCCTGCGCCTGTTCCTCGTCAACTGCGCGGCGCTGCTCGTCTTCTTCGGCGTTTTCGAGCTTCGACTCTACATTTTGAGGGCCCAGGGCAACCGCTTCAAATACAACGGCAAATGGCCATCGGAGCAGAAAAGCCAAGCCTTCTTCTTCGAGAACCAGAACCTCGACAACATGCTGCGCACCTTCGGCACCGGCATGCCGATCTGGACGGCAATCGAGGTGGCGCTCCTCTACGCCTATGCCAATGGCTACGTGCCGTGGCTGACGGTTGCCGAGCATCCCGTATACCTGTTCTGCCTGGCGCTGGTGGTGCCGATCATCCACGAGACGCATTTCTTCCTGTTGCATCGGGCGATCCACTGGCCCCCGCTCTACAAATGGGTGCATTCGGTGCACCACAACTCCGTCAACCCGTCGCCCTGGTCGTCGCTGTCGATGCATCCGGTCGAGCAGCTCGGCTATCTCGGCGTAGCGCTCTGGCACCTGATCATCCCGTCGAACCCGCTGCTCGCGCTCTACCAGCTCCACTATGCCGGCTTCGGCGCGATCCCCGGCCATGTCGGTTTCGACAAGGTCGAGCTTGGCGAGAACACCAGCGTCGATAGTCACGCCTATATCCACTATCTGCACCACAAACATTTCGAGGTGAACTACGGCGACGGCCTCATTCCGTTCGACCGCTGGTTCGGCACTTTCCACGATGGCAGCAAGGACGGCGAGGCCCGCATGCAGGCCCGCTACGAGAAGAAGAAGGCGCGCGCCAACGCCGCCGCCAAATGACGCCCGAACAGACAGCCACGTGAACGGCCTCGGCCGTTCGCTGCTGAGATGGCCTTCGGCCATCCACCCAGTGAGAAGGCCTTTGGCTTTCCACACAAGCCATCCCGCAAGGGCCGGAAAATCAAGAAGCGGAGTGACCCGGCGCTCCAGTCCAAAGGGAGGAAACCCGTGAAGAGACTTCTGTTGTCAACCGCGCTCGCCGCCATGATGTCGATGCCGGCAAACGCATTCGCCGCCAAGATCGGCGTCTCGATCGTCAACTTCGACAACAATTTCCAGACGCTGCTGAAGAACGGCATGCAGGCCCGCGCCAAGGAGAAGGGCGCCGACATCCAGGTCGAGGATGCCCAGAACGACGTCGCCAAGCAGCTCGACCAGGTGAAGAACTTCATCGCCAGCGGCGTCGACGCCATCATCGTCACGCTGGTCGACACCAACGCCTCCAAGACGCTGAGCGAGGAGGCCGCCAAGGCCGGCATTCCGCTGGTCTTCGTCAACCTCGAACCGTCAGACATGGCGAACCTGCCGGAAAAACAGGTCTATGTCGGTTCCAACGAGGTCGAGTCCGGAACGCTGGAAGCCTTCGAGGTCTGCAAGATGCTGCGCGCCAAGGGCAAGTCGGCAGGCGCCAATGCCTACATCGTCATGGGCAGCCTGGTGCACCAGGCGGCGCTCCAGCGCACCAAGGATGTCGAGCAGGTCTTTGCCACCGACATGTGCAACTTCATCAAGGTCACCGACAAGCAGTCGTCGGAATGGTCGCGCGACAATGCGCAGAACCTGATGACCAACTGGCTGACCGCCGGCGCGGCACCTGATGCCGTGATCGCCAACAATGACGAGTCCGCCATCGGCGCGATCCTGGCGCTCAAAGCCAACGGCATCGACATGAAGGACGTCGTCGTCGGCGGCATCGACGCCACGCAGGACGGCCTGCAGGCGATGAAGGCCGGCGATCTTGCGGTGACGGTGTTCCAGAACGCCAACGGGCAGGGCGGCGGCGGCGTCGACGCCGCGCTCGCGCTCGCCAAGGGCGAGAAGGTCGACCGCGTCGTCTACGTGC
>NZ_RZOT01000173.1:0-10634 GCF_003999085.1 Mesorhizobium sp. M4A.F.Ca.ET.090.04.2.1 | reverse complement strand
ACAGGACGACCAGCGGCCCGTCGCCCGAGATCAGCGTCGTGTAGCCCACTGACACGCCGGCCACGTCGGTGATGGCGTTGGACTCGCCCGGCGTGCCGTCGAAGCCGATGCCGAAATATCGGGCGCGTGGCCTTCCCGACGGCGTCGCAAGGTGCGGATCATGTCCTGTCATGCCGTACCTTAGAGCAATTCCAGGAAAAGTGCGTAGCGGTTTTCCATCCGGAATTGCGTCAAACCAAATACTTAGGGCGGTTCAGCGATTACATGAAAGGTTGACCGGCGCTAGAACAACGAGCCTTGATTGCCCGGCTCCCTGGTCTTGGCAGCGGGCTTGGCAGGCGCCTTCGGCCGCGCGGCGCCGCTGGTGGCGATCGCGTCGGCGCTGCCGTCGGCGAATTCCAGCGACAGCGCCGCCCCCGGCGCGACGTCCGCCGCCAGCTTGATCACCGCGCCTTCGGCATCCTTGACCAGCGCGAAGCCGCGCGCCAGCACCGCCTTGTGCGAAAGCGTCGACAAAAGCCGGTCGGCCTGGGTCAGGCTCGCGCGCAACCGGTCCAGCCTTCGCGCAATCGCATGGTCCTGGCGCCGTGTCAGCCCGGTCAGAGCATCGGCCTGCACCTTCTGTCGTCTTGCGATCGGCGCCGGCGACAGCCGTGCAGCGGTACGTTTGAACCGTGCCCGCCTTTCGCGCACGATGGCGAAGAAGGCAGCCTTCGCGCGCGCCAGATCGCGGCCGGTCAGCGTGCGCGCCTCGTTGATGCGGCGGGACAGTGTGGCGGGCGTCAGCCGCCGCCGCTCCAGCCTTGCCCGCTTGCGCTCGATGCTCACCGTCAGCGCCCGGGCGAGCCGGCTCGTCGCCTCGTCGAAGCGGCGGCGCGGCAGCGCCAGCAACTGGTCGGGCGAGGGCAACGCCCGCGCCGCTGCGCGTACCGCCTGGCGCTTGCGCTCGAAATTGCGCGAGGCCGCTGCCTTGAGCCGCGCGCCGAGGCTGGCTAGGGTCGCTTCGAGGTCGGCTTTGACCGGCACGGCCATTTCGGCCGCACCCGTCGGCGTCGGCGCCCGCATGTCGGCCGCGAAGTCGATCAGCGTCCAGTCCGTCTCGTGCCCGACGGCTGATATCACCGGGATGCGCGAGGCGGCGACCGCTCGCGCCAGACTTTCATCGTTGAAGCCCCAAAGGTCCTCGAGGCTGCCCCCGCCACGCGCCACGATCAGCACGTCGGGGTGGGGGATGGCGCCATCCCGGGTAAGCGCGTTGAAGCCATTGACCGCGCCAGTCACCTCCGTGCCGGCCGTCTCGCCCTGCACCCTGACCGGCCAGACCAGAACGTGCAGCGGGAAGCGATCCTTGATGCGGTGAATGATGTCGCGGATCACCGAGCCGGTCGGCGAGGTGACGACGCCGATGACGCTGGGCATGAACGGCAGCCGCCGCTTGCGGCCGGCATCGAACAGGCCTTCCGCCTGCAGCCGGCGCTTGCGCTCCTCGAGCAGCGCCATCAGCGCGCCGGCCCCGGCCGGTTCCAGATTGTCGATGACGATCTGGTAGTTGGACTTGCCGGGATAGGTCGTCAGCCTACCGGTGGCGATCACTTCCATCCCTTCCTCTGGACGGAATTTCAGCCGGCTCATCGTGGTCTTCCAGACCACGGCATCGAGCCGCGCGCGGTCGTCCTTCAACGCGAAATAGGCGTGGCCGGACGAGTGCGGGCCGCGATAGCCGGAAATCTCGCCGCGCACCCGCACATTGCCGAACGCGTCCTCCACCGTGCGCTTCAGCGCGCCGGAAATCTCGCTCACCGTGTATTCGGTGGCGTTGCTGCGTGATTCGGACGTGTCGCTCATCGGCCGATTGAGGGGCGGTTGCCTGTCCGCGTCAAGGCGGCGCTCAATCCTCGCTAATACAATAACGCGATCTTAAGCCCGATTTGCTTTGAGTTCGCCGTAACGCAGCCGGCCAGGAACGCATGAGCGCACGCGCAAGCCAAAGCCCATTGACGCATCAGGTCACGCTGACCGTGTTGATGCTGGCCGCCTTTGCGCTGGCCATGGTCGTCGGCTTTGGTTTCTATGCCACCGCCCAGGCCGACCATGTCTCGCTCGAACGGCAAAAGATATTCTTCGCCAATGGCTTGAAGGATCAGATCGCGGCGGTCGAGCGCGAGCAGGAGAGCGTGACCGTCTGGGATGATTCCATCATCAACGTGAAGGCGGGAAACCAGGCCTGGATAGAGGAGAACCTCAGCGTCTGGATGTACTCCTATTACGGCCACAACCGGGTCTATGTGCTGGATGCCGCAAACCGTCCGGTACACGCCATGCGGGAAGGCAAGGTGCTCGACCCGTCCGTCTATGGCGAGGATGAGCCCGAATTGCGGCCCACCATCGAAAGGCTGCGCGCAAAGATGGCCGAGCCGCCGAGTGAGGACGCTTCGGCCGCGCCGGCCAAGATGGTCGGCGAAGACCTGGTGTCGCTCGGCGGCAAGCCGGCCATACTCAGCATCATGCCGCTCGTCCCCAGCACGAACCGGCTCACCCAGGCACGGGGCAGCGAATACCTCCACATCTCGGTCGAGTTCATCAACGACGCGGTCATCGGCAAGATTGCCGAAAAATACCTGCTGGCCGGCGCGCATCTGCTGCCGCTCTCGCAAACCAGCGGCTCGGCCGCCATTCCGCTGGTCGATTCTCGCGGCGTCATTCTCGGCTATATCGGCTGGGATCAGGAACGTCCCGGTCTGACGCTGGTGCGCAAGGCTGCCCCTGCCTTGATCGTCGGCCTGCTGCTCGCGGCGAGCGTGCTTGCATTCCTGCTGCGGCGCCTGCGCCGCGCCTCTTCGGCGCTGCAAACCAGCCAGGATCGGGCGCAGTATCTCGCCTTCCACGACACGCTCACCGGCCTGCCCAACCGGGCCCTGTTCGAGGATCGGCTGCGGCAGGCCATGCTCAGGACCGGGCAGGCCGGTCACGACATTGGGAAAGTGGCGCTGCTCTATCTCGACCTCGACCGCTTCAAGCATATCAATGACACGCTCGGTCATCCGGCGGGCGACGAGCTCGTGCGCCAGACTGCGGCCAGGCTCCAGCACACCATTCGTGAAGTCGATACCGTGGCGCGGCTGGGGGGTGACGAGTTCGCGCTGATCCTCATCGACATCCGCGATATCCGCGCCGCCGAGGACATTGCCGAGCGGCTGCTGCAGAAGTTGCAGGAGCCGTTCAAGCTCATCGACGACCAGGTCTTCGTCAGCGCCAGCATCGGCATCGCGCTGTCGGCCGAGGCCGAGACCGATGCCGATGACCTGCTGCGCAAGGCCGACATCGCGCTTTACGAGGCCAAGAAGAACGGCCGTGGCCGGCACCAGGTCTTCGCCGGCGACATGGACGACCTTCTCTTACGCAAGCGCAAGGTTGAGACCGAGCTTCGCAAGGCCCTCGATGGCGGCACCGGCATCGGGCTCGCTTATCAGCCGGTGTTCGCGGCAAACGGCAAGACGATCCTCGGCGCCGAGGCGCTGATCCGCTGGGGGCATGAGGTGCATGGCGCTTTGCCGGCGGCGCAGTTCATCGCCATTGCCGAGGAGCGCGGCATGATCGGCCAACTCGGCGCATGGGTGCTGCAGGAAGCCTGCCGTTTCGCCGTGCGGACCGAACTGCCATGGCTCGCCGTCAATGTGTCGCCGTTGCAACTGCGCGACGCCGGCTTTGCCGAACAGGTTGCGTCGATCCTTGCCGACACCGGACTGGCGCCGCAGCGCCTGCAACTCGAGATCACCGAAAGTGTGCTTCTGGAGAACAGCGATGCCTCGAGGGCGGCTCTGGCCGCCTTGCGCCAGTCGGGCATCGGCATCGTGCTCGACGATTTCGGCACCGGCTATTCGTCGCTGAGCTATCTGCGCCGCCACGCCATCGACAAGCTCAAGATCGACCGCTCCTTCGTCCGGCTGCTCGACGGCGAAGGCAATGCGGCGGCGATCGTCAAGGCGCTGATCGACCTCGCCGTCGCGCTCGGCGTCGACGTCACCGCCGAGGGTGTCGAGACCGAGGCGCAGAAGATCCTGCTGGTCGCCATGGGATGCCGGCAGTTCCAGGGCTATTTCCTGTCGCCACCGCTCGAACCGGGCCAGTTGCTCGGTCTTTCCGGTCTGGCTTCGCCGGACGACGTCGTGCCGGCGGCCGCCCGGGCCTAGGGCATCTCTGACCCGGAAACAGGCCCTACCAGCCCGGCATGATCTGGTTTGCCTTGGTCCGCTTCATCTTGGTAAAGGCGAGCGCGGCGAAGTCGAAGTTTCCCGTCTCTTCGCCCAGCGGCACCGAGATGTTGTCGAGGCTTTCGCAGATGTGGCGGGCGAGCGCGTCGACGATCTCCGGCTGCGAGGTCTGGCCACGCATGATGCCGATGCGGCAGTCGGGCAGGGTGCCGAAGCCGTCGGCCTCGCCGAGCACGCGCATGCCGGGCCGCAGCGCGCATTCCGGTAGCACCGAGATCGCGAGGCCGGAAAGCACCGCGGCGGTGATGACGGTCGCCGAGAAACTCGAGAACAGGATGCGGTACTCGCGGTTCTGCCGGTCGAGCACGTCGACCGCGGCGCGGCGCCAGATACAGTTCGGCCGGCCGAAGGCCATCGGCAGGATTTCCTGCTCATGCGTGGCGTGGTTGGCCGAGGTCACCCACAACAGCGGCTCGCGCCGCACCACTTCCGACTGGCCGCGCGTGTCGTTGTGCGTCACCAGCGCCAGGTCGAGATTGCCGCGCTTGATGTGTTCGACCAGTCCGGGCGTCGGCTCGCAGATGACTGTCAGCTCGACCCGCGGGTTGGAGCGCGTGAAGCGCGCCATGATCTCTGGCAGGAAGCGGTCGGCATAGTCGTCCGGCGTGCCGATGCGGATGGTGCCTTCCAGTCGCTTGTCGTCGAAGGCGGCCAGCGTTTCCCGGTTGAGGAAGATCAGCCGCCTCGCATAGGAAAGCAGCCTGTCGCCTTCCTCGGTCAGCTTGTTGGTGCGGCCGTCCTTCTCGAACAGCGGCTTGCCGATCCGCTCCTCCAGCCGGCGCATCTGCATCGACACCGCCGACTGCGTCCGATGCACCTCTTCCGCCGCGCGGGTGAAGCTGCCGGTATCGGCGATCGAGATGAAGGTTTGCAACTGATCGAGATCGAGTGGCGCTTTCATCGGTCCAATCCATCATTGATGTTGATGCTAAAGATTAGAAACATTCGTTGGATTAATCAATCGCACCGTGGCACATTCTCCAACATCCACATGAAGGCATGTGAATCGAGACCGGAACGGCGCTCCTCCCAGCGACGTTTGCCCGGCTTCGCCCGCTCGACTCTGAAGGAGGACTGACATGACCACGTTTGATTTCGCCACCGAGACCTCGCGCATCACCACGCGTCCGTCCGTAGCGGCGCGCGTGGCCAATGCCATCGCTGATGCCTACCGCGCCTGGAAAAACCGCCGCCAATTCTATCGCCTCGGCGAGATGTCGGATGCCGAACTCGCCGATATCGGGCTGACGCGCGCCGACCTCCACGTCGCCGTCGCTGTGCCCTTCGGGCGTGACCCGACGGTGAAGCTGCGCGCCATCGCCAGCGACCGGGTCGGCTCGATCGAGGATCTCGCCCGCAAGGTGGCTTGATCCAGCCGGCTGGTGCATTCGGTCGCCCTGAACCTTTTCAAGGGGCGCGGCGACCAAGGTTCATGCAGGCTCCCCACTCCCTGCCGGTTCCCCCCGGCCTGCCTGCACGCTGCCCGGTCCTCCCAAGGACCGGGCTCTTCTTTTCGGGCTAACGTCGATCCATGCCGCGCTTGAACTGATCGAAGATCGATTCCATGCCCTTTTGGTACTCGTCGCGTTGCCGCGCGCCGGTCTCGAACATCTTACCGAACAGATCGTCGAACGGGTTCCTCGGCCTGCCGCTCGGGTTGGTCTGCGGTTGCGGCGCCTCGCGCTGCTGGGGTGCCTGCTGCTGTGGCACCGGCTGGCCGAACCCGCCGCCTCCGCTCTGACGCAGCATCTCCTCGAACATCTTGCCCAGCGGATTGTCGCCAAAGGGACTTTGCGTCTGTTGCGGCTGCGTCCGGCCTTGCGGCTGTTGCGCGCCGCCGAACATGTCCTGCAGGACCTTGCCGAGCGGATTGTCGCCATAGGGATTGGGCGCCTGCTGCGGCTGGCTCTGCGGCTGCTGCGCACCACCGCCGAACATGTCCTGCAGCACCTTGCCGAGCGGGTTGTCGCCATAGGGATTGGGCGCCTGTTGCGGCTGCTGCGCGCTGCCGCCCGCCTGCCGCATCATCTGCTCTATGATCTCGCCGAGCGGATTGCCGCCGCCTCCGAAGCCGCCCGCCGCCTGCATCTGGTTGGTGGTCTGCTTGAACAGCCCGCCCATCATCATCGAGGCCATCGCAGGCAGCATCTGCTGCAGCACCTGCTGGCTGAGACCGGTCGCTTGCGCGGCTTGGGCAGCCACGGCCCGCGACAGCTCCTTCGAGCCGAACAGATGGCCAAGAATGCCGTTGCCCTCGTTGATGCCTTGCGGCGAGAAGGCCCGGGTCGCGTCCTCGAAATATTTGGCGTGCTGGCCGCTCGCCATCGCGGTCATGAAGGCGCCGAGCCCGTAGGGGTCGGCCGTGTTGCGTTGCAGCCCTTGCGAAAAGGCAGGCAGCAGCGCCTCGACCGCGGCCTGGGTCTGCTGCATCGAAAGCCCGAACTGCTGAGCCAGCGCCTGCATGCCGGCGCCGTTCTGCGCCTGGGCGAATATGTCGAACAGGGAAGGCATTGGAATCTCCTCCGGGAACATCCTCGTTGGAGAAACCTAGTTCGTTTCCATCCTTGATTGAAGCGGCTTTTGCCGAAGCCTCAACCGGTCGGATGGCGAAGGGTCAGTAGGCATACTCCATGAACACCGGCTCGATCGAGCCGCCCCAGCGCGTGTGGTAGGCCGACAGCATCTCCTCGGCGCTTGTCGTGCCGCGCGCCACCACTTCGTCCAGCGTGTTGAGGAACGAGGTCTCGTCATAGCCATCACGGTTCCTGCGTGCGCGGTTCTTCAGCCCCGAGCGCGAGATGGAGAGCACGTCGCGCGCGACATCGCGCAAGGTCGTGTTGCGGAACGGCGCCGAAATGCCCAGCTCCGGCACGGCGTTGCGCATTGCCAGCACTTCCCTGTAGGTCCAGTTCGAGGTCAGCGCCTCGGCGGCGTCCAGCGCGGCCTCGTCATAGAGCAGCCCGACCCAGAAGGCCGGCAGCGCGCAGATGCGCCGCCACGGTCCGCCATCGGCGCCGCGCATTTCGAGGAAGCGCTTCAGCCTGACGTCGGGGAACAGCGTCGACAGGTGGTTTGCCCAATCGCCCATCGTCGGCAGCCCGTCCGGGACCTCATTGCGGGCGGCCCCTGTTATGAACTGGCGGAAGGTGATGTGCGTCATGTCGTGATAGTGGCCGTCGCGGATGACGAAATACATCGGCACGTCGAGCGCCCATTCGACATAGTCGGCGAAGCCGAAATCGGGCGAGAAGCAGAATTCGAGCAGGCCGGAGCGCTGGTTGTCGGTGTCGCGCCAGATGTCGCCGCGCCAGCTCTGCAGCCCGTTCGGTCGGCTTTCGGTGAAGGGCGAGTTGGCGAACAGCGCCGTCGACAGCGGCTGCAGCTTGAGCGAGACCTGCATCTTGCGGCGCATGTCCGCCTCGCTCTCGAAGTCGAGATTCACCTGGATGGTGCAGGTGCGGTACATCATGTCGAGGCCCTTGGTGCCGATCTTCGGCATGTAGCGGGTCATGATCTCGTAGCGCGACTTCGGCATTTTGGGCGTTTCGGCGAGCGACCATTTCGGGCTGCCGCCGAGCCCGAGGAAGCGGATGCCGAGCGGCTCGGCGATTTCGCGCACCTGCGCAAGATGCGCATTGCCCTCGCGGCAGGTCTGGTGGATCGACTCCAGCGGCGCGCCGGAGAGCTCGAACTGGCCGCCCGGCTCAAGCGAGATCGCGCCCTGGCCGGTCGGCTCGACCAGGCCAATGATGCGACCGTCATCGATGATCGGATCCCAGCCGAGCTTTTGCTGCATGCCCTCTAGAATGGCGCGGATGCCGCGCTCGCCGCCATAGGGCACCGGCGCATTGCCGTCGACATAGAACGGAAACTTCTCGTGCTCGGTGCCGATACGCCATTGGTCGCGCGGCTTATTGCCGGCGGCCAGGTAGGCGACAAGTTCGTCGACGCCCTCGATGGGCCGGAAATCGGTCGTGTCGCGCGCCATCAGAAGCCCTCCCGACGCGTGATCCCCAAGACCGATCATGCGCCAAACCATAGTGCTACAGCGTTCCTTGTGCGCACAAAAGAGCGCGGCGCTATAGGCGGCCGAACGACCGCCGGCGCTAGATGGACGAAATGTCAGTAGCCGATCAAGCGAAAAATCCTGAGCCAGGGCTCAACTCGAATTGATCACCAATCACCGATTGTCGCCTGGATCACCGCAAGCGCGGCCACCGCGGCCGTGTCGGCGCGAAGGATGCGCGGCCCGAGCGGGATGGCGGTGACGAAAGGCAGCGCCCTCAACATCTTGCGCTCGTCGTCGGAAAAGCCGCCCTCCGGTCCGACCAGCAGGCCGAGCTTGGTCTCGTCGACCGCCTGCAGCGCCGGCAGCGGATTGTTGGTCGAGGCATCCTCGTCGCAGAAGATCAGCCGCCGTTCCTTGTCCCAGCCTGTCAGCAGGCGTTCGAATTTTTCCGCCTCGCGCACCTCAGGCACCGCCAGGATGCCACATTGTTCGGCCGCCTCCACGACATTGGCGCGCAGCCGCTCGATGCCTGGCTTGGCCACTTGCGTGTGTTGCGTAATCACCGGCTGCAGGATACCGGCACCCATCTCGACCGCCTTCTGCACCAGATAGTCGAGCCGTCCCTGCTTCAGCGGCGCGAAGCAGTAGACGAGATCGGGCAGCGGCGGCTGCGGCCGCTGCAGGGAGGCAACCTTCAGCCGAACCGCCTTTTTGGACTTTGCCGCGATCGCCGCCGACCACTCGCCGTCGCGGCCGTTGAACACCAGGAGCTCCGCGCCTTCGCCGAGCCGCAGCACATGCATCAGGTAATGGCTTTGCTGTGGCCCGGCATCGAATTCAATGCCGGTTCCGAGATCGTCAGGCACGAACAGCCGCTGCATCTTGTAATTGGCGCGCATGGCCGAGCAATGGGCGAGGCGGTGTTTGCCGTCAAGCCTCGGCGGAAGGGTGCCATGCCGGCACGTAGCCTTGCCGCAGCACCGAAATGGTGGTCGCCGGTGTCAGCAGCCGGAGTGGCCGGCCGGCCAGATCGCCAAAAGCGGCCGGCGCGCCATAGCCAGCGAACGACCAGCGCAGCGCTTGGCCGCCGTGCAGGGCATAAGCCGCGTTGCCGTCAGCAACCATGACGCCATCGGGCAGGGCGGCCAGCGCTTCCGGCTTGACCGCCGGCGGCTGGCCGCCAGCCGCCAGCCGCTCCCTGTGCAGCCGCTTGTCGAGCATCGGCGCGCGCGGCTCGGCGATGCCGAACGCCCCGCCGAAGCGGCGGACGAAGTCGCTCGCCCGTTCGCGCCGGCAGAAGAAGCAGGGCCGGTGGCCGGCGGCAAGCGCCGTCACCTCGTCGAGGAAGAACAGCTCGGTCCAGCCCGCCTTGCCGCCCTGCCTGTTGCGGCCCATCGGCTCGCGTCGCACATTGCGAAATTGGCACACGCAGATGATCCAGGCCTGAAGCGCCCAGCGCTTCCTCAACAGCGTCTTCGTCTCGGGGTCGTGGATGATGCCGCGATTGCCGGTGAACAGGCCGCGTTCGGGCACCGCGTGGATTGCGCCGAACGGATCGACCCGGTTCTGCAGTGGCATAGGCGTTCCTTCTTGGCTGCGATGCGGGCGCCATGATATCGCTCGCGGGATCAATATCATGTCAGCAGGGTTTCGATGCGCGTCCTGGTCGTTCAGAATTTCGACAATGAGGGCCTTGGCCAGATCGGCGCCGCACTGGTCGAGGCTGGCGCCGATATCGATCTGCGCAAGCCCTATCGTGGCGAGGCCCTGCCCGAGCACAGCGGCGAGCATGACGCCATAGTCGTGCTGGGCGGCGCCCAGAACGCGCTCGATGACAAACTCTGCCCCTATTTCCCCGAATTGCTCGATCTGACCCGCGACTTCGCCGACAGGGACCGCTCGGTGCTCGGCATCTGCCTCGGCAGCCAGTTGCTGGCGCGGGCCTTCGGCGGCGAGAACCAGATCGGCGGTGCCACCGAGTTCGGCTGGCACCAGGTGTCACTGACGCCGGCGGCCAAGACCGATCCGGTGCTGGCAGCCTTGCCGGAGAATTTCCCGATCTTCGAATGGCACGACGACACCTTCGCGCTGCCGCAGAATGCCGTGCGGCTGGCAGGCAGCGCCGTCGCCGAGAACCAGGCCTTCCGCCTTGGCCGCGCCGTTTACGCCTTCCAGTTCCATTTCGAGGCGGATACGCCGATGGTGCGCGACTGGAGCACATCCTTCGCCTCCCTCATCGCCGAGCGCCATCCCGACTGGAACGATCGGCTCGACGGCGAAATCACCCGCAATGGTTCCGATGCCGACGCCGCCGGTCTGGCCATTGCCCGCGCCTGGGTGGCGACCATCTGAAG
>NZ_RZOT01000172.1:2603-10687 GCF_003999085.1 Mesorhizobium sp. M4A.F.Ca.ET.090.04.2.1 | reverse complement strand
GTATGGTGTGCGCCCAAGGCGGTGGTGCTGCCAGGCGACGACCGCTACATCATGGCGACTCTCGGAGTAGCTACCGAACCTCGGGTACTGGCGACCAAGTCGCTGGTGGTCAATCCCCGTAATTCCGAGCGGGGACTTGCAACGCTTAACTCGCTGATCACCCTTCTCGACGCTGAGACCGGACTGCCGCTAGCTGTGGTCGACGGCAATTGGGTGACCGCGAAGCGCACGGCTGGTCTAAGCGCCGTGGCGGCCCGGCGTCTGGCGCGGGCCGACCCGGCATGCGTCGCGTTCATCGGATGCGGGGTTCAGGCGCGCGGTCATCTCGAAGTTCTGGCCGACCTTTTCCGTTGCAGGAGATTCGAGCCTTTGCCCGGAGCAAAGGCAGTCGTGAAGCACTCTGCCGGATCGCTGAAACACGTGGTCTCAGAGCAGTCCCGAGCGATACTGCCAAGGCGGCGGTCGAACCCGCCGACATCGTGGTGACGACAGTCACGTTGATACCCGAGCCCGTTCCATTTTTGGATGCCCGATGGCTGAAGGCAGGAGTCTTCGCGACGATGACCGACCTGGCCCTGCCTTGGCTACCCGAAACCATGGCCATCTTCGATCGCATCGTCATAGACGATTTGGTGCAAGAGGCGCAGATGAGCAAACCCATGGTGAGACCCGAACTCGTCGCCGGCGACTTGACCGGTTTGGTCAGCGGCGACGTGCCGGGTCGTCAAAGCGCGAGTGAGCGAA
The DNA here is from genome assembly GCF_003999085.1 of Mesorhizobium sp. M4A.F.Ca.ET.090.04.2.1. Taxonomy (NCBI): domain Bacteria; kingdom Pseudomonadati; phylum Pseudomonadota; class Alphaproteobacteria; order Hyphomicrobiales; family Phyllobacteriaceae; genus Mesorhizobium; species Mesorhizobium sp. M4A.F.Ca.ET.090.04.2.1. Next base: position 9,943 of record NZ_RZOT01000172.1, on the reverse strand, counting down.
CGGCGTTCGCGTTCCGCGGCATGGCGGTCGGCGATCTCGCTATTGCCGGCCTGGCATTTGTGCGCGCGAAAGCGATCGGTGCGCTGGACGATTAGAGGCTTCAACCGACGCCGACATACCGCCTGACCGCCGACGGATCCGCGCGCAATTGCTCGACATCAACCGTCTCGCGGTTGCGGCCGTTCTCGATAAAGCAGACGCGGTCGGCGACCGACAGAACCGCATCGACGCGCTGCTCGACAAGAATGGTGGAGACGCCGCGCTCGCGCAGCTTGGCCACCGTCTCGCGGATCTTGGCGATCATCGACGGCATCAGACCTTCGGTCGGCTCGTCAAGCAGCAGCACCTGCGGTTCGAGGCAGAGCGCACGCGCCATGGCCAGCATCTGCTGCTCGCCGCCGGACAGCGTGCCGGAGCGCTGCCTGAGACGCTGGCGCAGCAATGGAAAAAGGTCGAGGACATTTTCCCGCACGGCCTTGCCCTTGCCGCGCGTCATCAGGCCGATTTCGATGTTTTCCGTCACCGTCATCTCGGCGAACAATCGCCTGCCCTGCGGCACATAGGCGACGCCGGCCTTCGGCACGTCGTGCGCCGCCAGGCCGGTGAGCTCCGTGCCGTCGAGTCTGATCGAGCCGGCCGCCGCCGGAACCAGGCCCATGATCGCCTTCAGCGTGGTCGTCTTGCCGGCGCCGTTGCGGCCGAACAGGCAAAGCACCTCGCCCTTGTTGAGAACAAGGTCGAGCCCGTAGAGGACCTGGACCTCGCCGTAGAAGCAGTCGAGCCCGGAGATGGCCAGCGCCTTGGAGCCTGCCTCAGTCATGGCCGGCCCCGAGATAGGCGTCCTGCACCTGGCGATTCCCGCGCACCTGTTCCGGCGTGCCTTCGGCGAGGATACGACCGGCGTTGAAGACGGTGATGCGGTCGGCGAGCTGCATGACGACCGGCATGTTGTGCTCGATCAGGAGCACGGTGGCGCTTTTGGCGATCTCGCGCACGAGCTCGATGAAATTGTCGATCTCGCTGTCGGCCAACCCTTGCGTCGGTTCGTCGAGGATCAAGAGGCGCGGCTTCAGCGCCAGACCCATCGCCACTTCGAGCAGCCGCTGGTGGCCATAGGATAGCTGGCCCGCCGGCATATGGGCGCGACCGGCAAGGCCGGTGCGCTCGAGCGCGGCCATCACGCCGGCCCTGACCGCGCCCTTGGAACGTCCGTCGGTCAGCGTACGCTGCACCGGCAAAGCGACATTGTCGTAGGCGGAGAGATTGGCGAAGACGCTGGTAATCTGGAAGGTGTAGGCGACGCCGAGGCGAACCCGTCTGTGGGCCGGCAGGCTGGTGATATCGGCGCCATCAAAGACGATCATCCCGGATGAAGGAGGGATGCGGCCGCTGACCAGGCTGACGAAGGTAGTCTTGCCGGCGCCGTTGGGACCGATGACGGCGCGGATCTCGCCCGGCATCAGCGCGAAGTCGACATTGTCGACGGCGCGCAGGCCACCGAAATTGCGGGACAGGCCCTTGGTTGTCAGAAGCGGCATCATGGCAGCCACCCGAGCCAGCGCTGGCGGATGCTGCCCATGATCCCCTTCGGGAAGAACAGCACCAGCAGGATGAGCGCGACGCCGACGATCAGCAGATAGGCCGAGGTGAAGCCGCTGGTGATGTCGGTGACATAGTACATGAACAGCGTGCCGATGAGGGGGCCAAGCGCGGTGGCGGCGCCGCCGAGCAGCACCCAGAGCAGCGGCAGGATGGAATACTGCACCGAGGCGAAGCTGGAGCCGACATAGCCGAACAGAAGCGCATAGGCGGCGCCCGAGGCCGCGCAGATGGTGCCGGAGACGACGACGGCGGCGAGCTTGTTGGAGAAGGTGTCGTAGCCGAGCATTTTCGTCCGTTCCTCGTTCTCGCGGACGGCGACCAGCACGCGGCCATAGCGGGAGCGGATGACGGCAAGCGTCGCCAGCAGGACGATGGAGAACAGGGCCAGCGCGCTCATGTAGCGCACGGTCGGGTTGGTGAGGTCGAGCGTCGTGCCGCCGAGGGTCAGCACCCGCGCCGCTTGCTGCACGACCAGGCCCTGGTCGCCGCCGGTCCAGACGGCGAAATAGAGGATGAGCAGCGAAAACACCTGCGCGAACATCATGGTGACGATCATGAACGCCACACCCGAAGTGCGCAGCGCCAGCACGCCGATCGCCAGGGCCAGCAGCGCGCCGCAGGCGATGCCGGCGAGGAAGGCGGCCGGCACGCTCCAGCCGAGATGATAGACGCTTAAGCCCGCGCCGTAGAGGCCGGCGGCGAAGAACATGGCATGGCCGAGGCTGAGCAGGCCGACATAGCCGAACAGCAGATTGTAGCCCATGGCGAAGACCGCCAGCACCATGATGCGGGCAATGAGGCCGTGGTGATAGTCCGGCAGGGCGAAGCTCAGCGCGAAGAGCAGGGCGATGACGCCGAGATGCAGCGCATAGGCCCTTGCCGGCGAAGCTTCCGTCATCGCGACGCCGTCCCGAACAGGCCTTGCGGCCGGAACACCAGCACCATGGCAACGACAAGCGTGGCGATGATCTTGGCCAGCGTCGGCGAGAAGAACATCGAGATGATGCCATCCGACAGGCCGATCAGCACGGCGGCGACGAGGGTGCCGCGCAGCGAGCCGAGGCCGCCGATGATGACGACGATGAAGGAGAGCAGCAGCGGATCCTGCCCCATCAGATAATGCGCCTGGCTGATCGGCACGATCAGCACCGCGGCTATTGCCGCCAGCATGGCGCCGAACGCGAAGACGCCGCCATAGACCCGGTCGACCGGAATGCCGAAGGCCTGCGCGGTCTCGCTGTCATACTGGGTGGCGCGCATCAAGAGCCCAACCTTGGTCCGTGTCAGCACCAGCCAGGTCGCGACGAGCAGCAGCGCGGAGGCCGCGACCACCGACAGCTTGTAGCCGGAGTAGCCGAACCAAGGCAGCAGGATGCGGTAGCTGAAGGGTGGCTCGACCGGGCGCGCCTCGGGGCCGTAGAAGCTCAGCGCCAATTGCTGGATGATGTAGAGCATGCCGATGGTGGCGACGATGGTGGCTTCCGGATTGTAATTGAGCCGGCGCAGCACCAGCCGCTCCGCGAGCAACGCAACCGCGCCGACGATGAGCGGTGCAATTGCCAGCGCGGCGACGAAGCCGAGTGCCGGATGGCCCGAGATCGCAGTCGAGATCGCCCAGGCCAGCACCGCGCCGAGCATGAAGAACTCGCCATGGGCGACGTTGACGACGCGCATCACGCCGAACACCAGCGACAGGCCAAGCGCTGTCAACGCCAGCACGGCGGAGGTGACGAGGCCTTCGAGGGCGGCGAGGAGGAGATGGGGTCCGAAGTGCATTGTTTATTTGCCAGCGGATGCGCCAGGCACCCCCCTCTGCCCTGCCGGGCATCTCCCCCTCAAGCGGGGAGATTGGCAGGACCTGCGACGGCGCTTTTCTACCATCGTTGGTAATTGGCGAAACCCGCCGTGAAATCCGATCTCCCCGCTTGAGGGGAAGATGGCCGGCAGGACAGAGGGGGGTGGCTTGGCGCTCACGCTGCTGGAGCTAAGTTCACAGCGCCTGCGTCGTGTAATCCCCTTCCGGCTCGTAGAGGCCGTCCTCGATCTTGGTCTTGTGGACGACCTTGAGCTTGCCACTCTCGACCTTGGAGATGTTCTGGATGCCGAAGCACTGGTGGATCTTGCCATTGAAGGTCTTTGGCCCCTGCGGATGCTCCGGCCCTTCGGCGAATTCCTTCAGCGCCTCGGTCGCCTCGACCAGCTTGGCGCGATCCTCAGGCCCTTTGTAGCCGGCATCCTCCATCGCCTTCTTGACGACATAGAGCGTTTCCCAGCAGCCGAACATGTGCGAGGCGGTAGAGACGTCCTTGGGATCGCCGACGGCGGCGCCATTGTCGTCGATGCCGACAGCGGCGCGATAGGCCTTCTGGGCGGCGGAATCGTCGGCTTGCGCATAGCGCGGCGAACCTTCCCAGAAATGGCTACCGTCGAGGAATTCGAGGCCGGGGCTGTTGATGTCGGTGGCCTCGAGCGAATCCATGAAGCCGAACAGTTGTGGCCGCGACGAGCCGTAGAACTCGCCGAGCTCCTTGACGAAGGTGAGCACGGCCGGGCCGACCATGACATGGTAGATCACCTCGGTCTCGGCCGGAATCTGCGGGAAGTACTTGGTGAATGACGACTCCGTCGGCGGAATGGCGATCTGGGCGATGACGTCGGCGCCCTGTGCCTTCAGCGCCGGCGGCAGATAGTCGCGATGGTCGTAGCCGAAGGCGAAGTCGGGGAAGATCTGCGTCACCTTCTTGCCGGCATTGGCGGCGATCCACGGCGCCATCGACTGGATCTGGCTCTTCACATCGGTGATGCCGGGCTGGAAGACATAGCGGTTGAGCTTGGTCGAGGCGACGTGGTGGCCTTCGCTGACGACGAAATAGGGGATCTTGTTTTCGCCGGCGGCCGGCGCCGAACCGATCACGACATGCGAGAACAGGGTGCCGAAGACGATGTCGGTCTTGTGCTGGGTGGCGAACTTGCCGACCACTTCGGCGCCGCGGGCGGGATCGGTGCCGTCATCCTCGATGACCAGCTCGACCTGGCGGCCATTGATGCCGCCGGCATCGTTGATCGCCTTGACCGCGGCGGCGCTCGTCTTCTCGTACCAGCGGCCATAGGCGGCGCCGATGCCAGTGCGGTGCGACTGGAAGCCGATCTTGATCGGCGCCGAGCTCTGCGCCTGGCTGTAGCGGACGAAGCCCGGCGCGACGGCGAGGCCGGCGCCGGCGGCGAGGCCCTTCAGCGCAGTGCGGCGCGAAAGAGTGGTCTTGGAAAGATCGAAAAACCCATTCTTGTCAGACACGGCAGTTCCCCTGTTTTTTGAGTTTTGACCAATGGCTGTAACGAGGCAAAAATTGCATGTGTACAAACTAAATCACCAAAGCCTCGACCTGGCAAGCGAACTTCCCGGTCGGCACGGAGGCCGCCTTTTTTACCCGGCGGTCGGCGTGGCAAGCAGCCAAAGGCCAAAGACCGTGTAGGCAATCATCAGCACGGTAAGCGGTAGCTGGCTGAGCGCCGCGCGCGCCGCGACCGGATGCAGCCGCCAGGCCAGGCCATGGGCGACAAGGACGGCCAGCACATGGCCAAGGACGATGACGCCGGCCTCGAGATTCCAGAGCCACCAGGCCGAGTCGGCGCCGGCGATCACGCCGGCCTCGACCTCCATGCCGGCGGTACCGAACAGATTCCAGCCGAGCGCGAACGGATCGGACATAGCAGCCAGCGCATACTGGCCGTCGACCAGCAGCGCCGTCAGGTAGTGGGCGAAATGGTAGGCGAGCGCGATCGGCACGATCGACCAGACCAGCAGGCCGGCAGCTTGGCGCAGCGAATGGCCGCTGCCGGCAAGGCGCTGGCCGATATGGACGGCAAGCACGAACACCGCTGCCAGCAGGACGAAGGTCAAGACAAGGCCAGAGCTGCCGATGCCGATCAGCGCGGTGCGACCGGGAAACTCCAGCGGATTGACGCCGAACAGGCCGAGCCAGAAGAAGGTTTTCGACAGTCCGTCGAAGGAGACCGACGACAGCGCCAGCAGCAGGAAGGCCATGCCGCTTGTCGGCAGCGACTCGGCGGAGAGCAGCTTCGCGCCTGGCCAGCAGAGACTGAGCCTGCGCTTGCCGTCGCGCTCCACAACAGCAAAGCGCGCGACCATGCTGAAGAACACGCTCAGGAACTCGCCGCGCCGGCTCCAGTCGCGATGGCCGAAGACAAGCATCAGCACGAAGCTCAGCAGCCAGTAGAGGCCGGCGGCGTATGCCAGCCGGGCCGGGTCGTCGGGCGCCGGGTCGATCAGCTCGAACCAGGCGAAGGCGAAGAACAGCGCGACGGCCGGCCAGCTGCCGAGCCATGCGGGCAGGCGCTCTTCTTCGCCGTCGCGGCCAATCAGGCGGCTGACGACGCGCCACGGCCCGTACCAGGGGTCGAGCCACGACCAGAGGTCGCCGAGGAGCCCATGCAGCAGGGCCAGGCCGACCCAGAGCAGCGTCCATATGACGAGCGGCAGCGGGTTGGACAATGGATCGCGGCTGCCGAACAGGCCGGCGGCAAGGAGGATTGCGAAGCCGGCAAAAGATATCAGGCTGACGATCGCGCGCGTGCCGTCGCCAAAGGCAAAGAGCGGCAGGCGGCGGCGCCAGAAGCGGTCGAGGGCATCGGGCGGCAGCAGCGCCAGGACGAGAAAGCTGGCGGCAACGGCAAGCGCGCCGCCGGCGACATAGTAGCCGGTGGGGAGGAGAAGGACATGGCCACGGTCGGAGGCGTGGGCGAAGGCGGAAGTGGGGAGGAACGGTGTGAAGGCGGCTGCGAGAGCCAATCGCGAAGGTTGGCGCCCTACGGGGGGCGCGAAGGAACTCGGCCTATCCAACTCTGCCGTCTCGCATGGCGGTACGGGAAGCACCCGCCACCCTCACACCTTGACCAGTTGCCTCACCCGGTCCTTCTCGCCGAATATCCTCAGATACCGCTTGATCTCCTTCTCATCCCCGGTGGCCTTGGCGGGATTGTCGGAGAGCTTGACCGCAGGTCGGCCACTGGCCTCGCTGACCTTGCAGACCAGCGATATGGCGTCGAGCCGGTTGGTCTCGGTCGGCGCGCAGCCCTCGAAATCGTTGGTGAGGTTGGTGCCCCAGCCGAAGGACATGCGCACCTTGCCGCGGAAGTGGCGGTAGGTCTCCTCGATCGTCTCGACCTCGAGCCCGTCGGAGAAGATCAACAGCTTCTGCCTGGGGTCCTTGCCCTTCTCGCGCCACCAGGACAGGATCTTCTCGCCACCCTCGATCGGCGGCGCGCTGTCGGGACGGAACCCGGTCCAGTCGGCGATCCAGTCCGGCGCATCGCGCAGGAAGGCAGCCGTGCCGAAGGTGTCGGGCAGCACGATCAGCAAATTGCCGCCATAATAGCGCTGCCAGTCCTGCAGCACCTTGTAGGGCGACTGCTTGAGCTCGCCTTCAGAATTGGCAAGGGCGGCAAACACCATCGGCAGTTCATGCGCGTTGGTGCCGAGCGCTTCCAGGTCGTTGTCCATCGCGAGCAGCACGTTGGAGGTGCCGGTGAAGGCCTCGCCGATGCCTTCCTTGAGCGCCTCGACGCACCAGCGCTGCCACAGGAAGGAGTGGCGGCGACGGGTACCGAAATCGGAAATGCGGATGCCCGGCAGTGCCTTCAGCCGCTCGGTCTTGGCCCACATCTTGGCCTTGGCGCGGGCATAGAGCACGTCGAGCGCGAAGGGGCCGAAGGCGCGC
>NZ_RZOT01000172.1:0-2593 GCF_003999085.1 Mesorhizobium sp. M4A.F.Ca.ET.090.04.2.1 | reverse complement strand
CCCACAGCGTCGTGTACATCCAGGGGCCAGCGAAGGAGAGCTGGTACTGGCCGTCGCGCTTGGACAGCTCGTATTCGGGCAACTGGAAATCCTCCAGCCAGGCGAGGAACTCCGGCTCAAAGATCTGCTTGCGGCCATAGAAGGTGTTGCCGCCCAGCCAGATCATCTCCTTCTTGGAGAAGCGCAGGGTGCGGGCATGGTCGAGCTGGTCGCGCAACTCCTGCTCGTCGATCTCGTCGGCGAGGCGAACCGAGGTGGTGCGGTTGATCAGCGAGAAGGTGGCGTCGACCTTGGGGTACATGCCCCAGATCATCTGAAGCATCAGCAGCTTGTAGAAATCGGTATCGAGCAGGCTGCGGACGATCGGGTCCAGCTTCCAGGTATGGTTGTAGACGCGCCGCGCAATATCGGTCTTTGCCATGTCGTCCTACCGCCTTCGCTGCTCACTCTAGCGTTTGTCTGCGCAATCCCGGACGGAAAAGCGCTACGCACTTTCCAGGGATTGCCTTAGCCAAAGCCTCTTAGCATTGAATTTTCGGGAACGCCTCCCGCTTTGCGGGCTGGCCCGACAAAAAGGAAGCCGTCACGGTCCAGCCGTCAGGCCCCCGTCCTGGCGCCGATCACCCTCAGTGCCGGGCGTTTCCTGCGGCTGCCGATGCGCCCCGCGACCGGCGCGTCGGCGCGGCTGTCAGCCTGTTCCTTCTCGGCAAACAGCCAGTCGATGAACAGCTGGACGATCGGCGCCGACTTCATCTCGTTTCGGCACACGACGTAGAAATCGTCGACCGCCGGCACCGACAGGCTGAACGGCGCAACCAGCAGGCCCCTGGCCAGCAGCCCGCTTGCGGTCACCGTATCGCCGAGCGCCACGCCATGGCCGTGAACGGCGGCCTCGATCGCCACGCGCGCGTCACCGAGATGGTGGCGGCGGCCGCGCTCCAGATCGAGCGCATCCGCGGCGGCCAGCCAGGTGTGCCATTCACGGCCGTCGTCGCCATGCAGGAAGACATGATCGGCGAGATCGCGCACGGTGCGGATCGGGCGGTTGTTGATCAGCGTCGGGCTGACCACCGGGAACAGTTCGAGGCCGGACCACTTGCGCATCCAGCAGTCGCTCCAGCTGCCGTCGCCATAGTGCACGCAGACATCGATGTGCGGGGCGCGGATGTCCCTGGCGTCGTTGGAGGGAAGCAAGGTGAGCTGGATGTCCGGATATTGCGCGGTGAACGAGCCCAGCCGCGGCGCCATCCACAGCAGCAGCAGCGCCGGAACGCAGGATATGGAGAGCTTGCCGGCACTGGCAGGCCTCGTCATGCGCTGGGTGGCGGCGGCAATGCCGTCGAAGGCAGTCGATACCGCCGGCAAAAGCTCGGCGCCGTGCGGCGTCAACCTCACCCGCTGGCCAGCGCGCTCCAGCAGCTTGACGCCAAGCGACTGCTCGAGCGCCTTGATCTGGTGGCTGACGGCGCCGTGTGTGACATTCAGCTCCGCCGCCGCCTTGGTCAGCGAGGCGTGGCGCGCCGTCGCCTCGAAGGCGCGCAGCGGATTCAAGGGGGGCAGACGCTTGGCCATGGTGCACCTGTGCACTGTGAGATTTTCTCACAACAAACACCCTAACAATATCAATTGATTTTTCAATGGAGCTGCCGGAGACTTTGTGCCGGAGCATCTTCAAGACGTGAAAATCTGCAGGCAGCCAGGGCGGGACCGCGGTCCGGCTGAATGGCGGTCAGCATCATAGGCGTTGCCGAAGCTTTCATTGCCAGCCAGACGGAGGAGACCGACATGGGTTACGATCGCGGCAAGCTCGAAGCGTTGCGTCGCAAGTATGGCGAGGGCCATGGCGGCGAGATGTTCGATCCGAAGTTCCGCAAGGTCGCCGACAAGATCTTCTCCAAGTCAGGCACGAGACTGGCGCCCTATTCCGGCATCCCGACCTTCCTTGCCGCGCCCTACCGCCAGGTGACCGCCGACAATCCGGATTTCGGCGACCTGCAGGTGGCGATGATCGGCGTGCCGATGGACCTCGGCGTCACCAACCGGCCGGGCTCGCGCTTCGGGCCGCGGGCGCTGCGCGCCATCGAACGCATCGGCCCCTACAACCATGTGCTGGAATGCGCGCCGACGCACGAACTTCGCGTCGCCGACATCGGCGACGTGCCGTTCCAGAGCCGCTACCGGCTGGAGACCAGCCATGAGGACATCGAGCGCCGCGCCAACCAGATCGTCGATGCCGGCGTCATCCCGCTGTCGGTCGGCGGCGATCACTCGATCAGCCATCCGATCCTGAAGGCGGTCGGCAAGAAGGCGCCGGTCGGCATGATCCATATCGACGCCCACTGCGATACCAGTGGCCTGTTCGACCTGACTAAATTCCACCACGGCGGACCGTTCCGCAACGCGGTGCTGGACGGCGTGCTCGATCCGTCGCGCACCATCCAGATCGGCATTCGCGGCGCGGCCGAATATCTGTGGGAGTTCTCCTATGAGTCCGGCATGACCGTCGTGCACGCCGAGGAGGTGACCGGCCTCGGCATTCCCGCCATCATCGAGAAGGCGCGCAAGGTCGTTGGCGACGGGCCGACCTACGTCT
>NZ_RZOT01000171.1:0-10698 GCF_003999085.1 Mesorhizobium sp. M4A.F.Ca.ET.090.04.2.1 | reverse complement strand
ACCATGGCCTGCCGATCGACATCTATCGGCCCGCTTTCGAGACCACGGAAGAGGAACCGTATCTTGCCTTTCTCGGCCGGCTTTCGCGCGACAAGCGGCCGGACCGCGCCATCGAGATCGCGCGCCGCTCTGGGTTGAAGCTGAAGCTGGCGGCCAAGATCGGTGACGATGATCGTGCCTATTTTCATGACGTTGTTGAGCCGCTGATCGACGGTGACCGCGTCGACTATGTCGGCGAGATCGCCGAGGACGAGAAGGCCGAGTTTCTCGGCAAGGCGGCCGGCCTGCTGTTCCCGATCGATTGGCCCGAGCCGTTCGGCCTTGCTCCGATCGAGGCGATGGCCTGCGGCACGCCATCGATTGCCTGGAATTGTGGCGCCTTGCCTGAGATCATCGATCAGGGCGTGACCGGATTTGTCGTCAATTCGATGGACGATGCGGTCAAGTCCGTGCCGGCATTGCTTCAACTCGACCGTCGAAAGGTGAGGGCTGCCTTCGAAAAGCGGTTTTCCGCCAACAGAATGGCCCGCGACTATGTGGCCGCCTATGGGCGCCTCATCGGTGGTGCGACCGACGCGAAGGCCTCGTGAGAGGCGCCGCCTGATCCGGGGGGCGGAGCAAACGGGAAAAAAACATATGACAGAGCTCGACGAGCGCAAGCTTGATCCCGCCGTAGCCCTTGCCGCTCTGGACGAGACCGCGCCGCGCGAGCCGCACCGGCTGTTCGCGCTGAAACAGGGCGACTGCTTCGCGGTGGCCGACGCTTATGGCGATATCCGGGGCGCCGGCGACGGCTTCTTCCGCGACGACACGCGCGTGCTTTCGGAGTTTCGGCTGACCGTCGGTGGCAGGCAAACATCGCTGCTCGGCGCCTCGCTCAGCCAGGACAATGTGCTGTTCACTAGCAATCTCACCAACCTGCCGGTTCAAAGCGTCGGCGGCCGCGACATTCCGCAGGGCGCGATTCATGTCGAGCGCGTCAGGCTAATCTGGCAGGACCGGCTGTTCGAGCGCATCACGCTTTCCAACTATAGCCAGGAGACCTCGGCGATCCGCGTTTCTCTGCACTTTGCCGCCGATTTCCGCGACATGTTCGAGGTGCGGGGCTCGACAAGGGCAAAGCGCGGCACCGCGCATGCAGCCAAGATCGACGCGACGTCGGTGCTGCTTCGCTATGACGGGCTGGACGGGTTGGCGCGCCTGTCGGCGATATCGTTCTCGCAGGCGCCCGATCAACTGACAGACAGCCGCGCCGATTTCCTCGTCGCGGTGACCAAGCGTTCCAGCAAGGTGCTCTATGTCGAGGTCGGTTCGGAGGCTGTCGACACCCCGGATCGCGATCGCTTCCGCGCCGCAGCGGCGCGGGCCCGTTTCGGCATGCGGGCAAAGCGCCGCCACGGCGCCACGTTGCACAGTTCCGGCCGCGTCTTCAACGACTGGGTCGAGCGCGCCCGCGCCGATGTGGCGCTGCTCACCACCGAACTCGCGACTGGGCCCTATCCTTATGCCGGCATTCCCTGGTTTTCGACGGCATTCGGCCGCGACGGCGTGATCTCGGCGCTGCAGATGCTCTGGCTCAACCCTGGTCTGGCGCGCGGCGTGCTTGCCTTCCTCGCCCAGCACCAGGCAACCGAGACGTCGCCGTTCAGCGATTCACAGCCCGGCAAGATCATGCACGAGACCCGCAAGGGCGAGATGGCGGCGCTGCGCGAGCTTCCCTTCGGCCGCTACTATGGCGGCGTCGATACCACGCCGCTCTACATCCATCTCGCCTGCGCCTATGCAGATCGCACGGGCGACATGGAATTCATCGACAGGCTGTGGCCGTCGATCAAGGCCGCGGCGGAGTGGACGGAAGAGGCGAGCCGGGAGACCGGTTTCGTCACCTACCAGCGCGCCGCCGAATCCGGCCTCGCCAATCAGGGCTGGAAGGACAGTTTCGACTCGGTCTTTCACGCAGATGGCCGCATCCCCAAGGGCCCGATCGCGCTGGTGGAAGTGCAGGGCTACGTCTTTGCCGCGTTCCGGGGCCTGGCGGCACTCGCCCGCCGCCGGGGCGGATATGCGGAGGCCGAGCATTGGGAGGAGCGCGCCGAAGCCATGCGCGCGGCGGTGGAGAGCCATTTCTGGGCGGACGATCTCGGCTTCTATGCGCTGGCGATCGACGGCGCCGGCGAGCCCTGCAAGGTGCGGACGTCGAATGCGGGCCACCTTCTGTTTGTCGGATTGCCTGAGCCGGAGCGGGCGAAACTGGTCGCCGACCAATTGCTTTCGGCATCCTTCCATTCGGGCTGGGGCCTGAGAACGCTCTCCGACGACGCGGTGTTCTTCAACCCGATGTCCTACCACAACGGCTCGATCTGGCCGCACGACACCGCCATCTGCGGCGTCGGCCTGGCGCGCTATGGCGAGCGCGAGAGCGTGGTGCGGTTGATGAGTGGCACGTTCGAATCGGCCGTGCATTTCAACATGCGGCTGCCGGAGCTGTTCTGCGGCTTCACCCGGGCGCCGGGCGAGGCGCCCATCGCCTATCCGGTCGCCTGCCTGCCGCAGGCCTGGTCGGCCGGCTCCGCCTTCATGCTGATGCAGGCCTGTCTCGGCCTGGAGATCGATGGCTGGGAAGGCGAGATCCGCGTCACGCGGCCAAGGCTGCCGATCGGCATCGACACACTCACGCTTCGACACCTGACCGTCGGCGACAGGGCGGTCGACCTGACCTTCCAGCGCGTGGGCGATCGTGTCGTCGCCTTCCTTGCCGACCGGCATGAAGGTCTGGTGCCGCTCATCGTGCGCACCTGAGATGTGCTGATTTCAGCCGACCTCCAAATGGCGGCTTCCTGCCTTTCGACCGCGCGATCTTCAAGGGATCGCCCACGGCCCGGAAAATGTCGGAACCGATGCTCCGTTTGTGCGTTGCACAATCACACCGGACGCGCGGCGGTCTGTTCCGTCGCCCGGCAAGGTGTCGAAAACAAGAAGAATGAGTCCTGCGGCGGGCCGGTGGCAAGTTGGCGTTTCAATGACTGATCAAGGCATCGACTTACTGTGGAGCCTGCTCCTGGTAAGTCTTCTACTCTCCGCTCTCGCGGTGTTCTTCTCCATATCGCGGCGCCATCGCAATTCCGCGCCAGCGTCGGTGCCTGTCGCCGGCGAGGATGTGGCTTCCGAGGCGGCACGCAAGGTGCTCAGGGAATTCGAGAAGAATGGCCAGTCGGTCGATGCCGCGCTGGTGACTTGGTCGCCCGAAACCCTGAGAAAGATCCTTCACGAGGACCTGCCGGAAGCGCAGGTGATCGTGGTTTCCAACCGCGAGCCTTACATCCACAACGAAAAGAACGGAGAGGTCGAACTGGTCGTGCCGGCGAGCGGATTGGTTTCGGCGATGGAGCCGATCACGCGCGCTTGCGCCGGCACCTGGATCGCGTATGGCGGCGGCACGGCGGATCGCCAGGTGGTCGACAGTGACGACCGGTTGCAGGTGCCACCCGACAATCCGTCTTACACGCTGCGCAGGGTGTGGTTGAGCGAGGAAGAATATCAGGGCTACTACCTGGGTTTCGCCAACGAGGGCCTGTGGCCCCTCTGCCATATCGCCTTCACGAGGCCGATCTTCCGCGAATCGGACTGGGAGGCCTACGAAGCCGTCAACCGTAAATTCGCCGACACGGTGGTCGCCGAAGCGCGCAACGAGCGGCCGATCGTGCTAGTGCAGGACTATCACTTTGCGCTTTTGCCGCGCATGATCCGCGAACGCCTGCCCGAGGCGATCGTCATCACCTTCTGGCACATCCCGTGGCCGAACTCGGAAGTTTACAGCATTTGCCCCTGGAGGGAGCGTATCCTGGACGGGCTGCTCGGCAGCTCGATCATCGGCTTCCATACCCAGTTCCACGCCAACAATTTCACCGAAAGCGTCGATCGCTTCCTTGAGAGCCGGATCGAGCGGGCGGACGCCGCCATCTCCTATGGCGGCCAGACGACGCTGGTCCACGCCTATCCGATCTCGATCGAATGGCCGCTGCAGCTTCTGGCGAAGCTGCCCGATGTCGCCGAATGCCGCACGCGCGTCCGCGACCGATTTGGACTGTCGGCGGATGTTAAGCTCTGCGTCGGCGTCGAGCGCCTGGACTACACCAAGGGCATTCTCGACCGCTTCCACGCACTGGAGGAATTGTTCACCAGGCATCCCGATCTGATCGGCAAAGTCGTCTTCCTGCAGATCGCCGCACCCAGCAGGGGCACATTGCCAGCCTACAGGCAATTATACGACGAATGCATGCGCTATGCCGACGACCTCAACCAGCGCTATGGCAGTGACGGCTATCGCCCGGTCGTCATCGTGGCCGAGCATCACTCGCAGAAGGCAGTCTACGAGATCTATCGCGCCGCCGATATCTGCATGGTCACCAGCCTGCATGACGGCATGAACCTCGTCGCCAAGGAATTCGTCGCCGCGCGCGACGACGAGCAGGGGGTGCTACTGCTCAGCACCTTCGCCGGCGCATCGCGCGAATTGCTGGAAGCGCTAATCGTCAACCCTTACGACGCGGCGATGATGAGCGGGGCCCTCTTGCAGGCGCTGACCATGTCGGCCGAGGAGCAGCGCGAGCGCATGCGGCGCATGCGCGAGATCGTGCGCGACAACAATGTCTACCGCTGGGCCGGCAGCATGCTTCTGGACGCCGCGCGCCTGCGCAAGCGTGGCGAGCTCGACCGCGTCACAGCCAATGCCGAGCGGTCAGCGATTGCCGATAATGTCGTCCCCATCTTCGAACGCAGACAGGTAGCAGGACTCCGATGAATTATCAGGCAGAGCTGAAACCCCGCCTTCCCGAAGGCCGATGGGCGTTGTTCCTCGACATTGACGGCACCTTGCTGGAACACGCAGCCCATCCCGACGCCGTGTCGGTCAGCAAAGAGCTTCGCTTTCTGCTGCAGGCGATCGAGCGCCGGCTGGACGGCGCGCTTGCTTTCATCACCGGCCGCTCGGTCGCGGCGGTCGACCGACTGTTCGAACCGCTGAAGCTGCGCACTGCCGGTCTCTACGGGCTGGAGCACAGACTTGTCCCGGGCGGCCCCGTAGAGGCCGCTGACGAACCGGCGGACATGGCGGCGCTCGCCGACGAGATCGAACTGGAGCTGGCGAGCCAGGCCGTCTATGTCGAGCGCAAGGGCCCGGTGCTCGCCGTCCACACTCGTGCGGCTTCCCATCTGCTTGCCCGAGCGACGGAGTTGGTCGAGGCAGCGCTGACCCGCCTGCCCAAGGGTTATCGCGTGATTGCCGGCAATGCCGGTGTCGAATTGATGCCGCTCGACGCCGCCAAGGGTGCGGCGATCCGGCGCTTCTTGCAGCTCGATCCGTTCACCGGCCGACGGCCGGTGTTTCTCGGCGATGATACCTCGGACGAAAACGGCTTCGATACAGTCAATGCCGTAGGTGGGATCTCGATCCGCGTGAAGCCGCAGGGACCAACGGCGGCGGGCTATGTCATTGCCGATGTCGCCGGCGCCATCGCCTGGCTTCAGGCCAATTTCGGCGATCTCGCCAAGGAAGCTGGCCGGGGCGATGTCCGGCGTAGTCGCAGACTATGATCTGCTGTCGCTAATAGGCCTGGTCGTGGAAAATTGTTCGGGGGGTGCGGCCGAAAGCCGATTGTTCCTTTCGTCGGGGCCTGAAGTCTATAAAGCTTGTAGACATTAGTGCCAACCCATCCGCGGCGCCAATCGCTCCGGCGCGAGCGTCAGGCGGGAAACAGGAACGCCGCCGCCGGGTCGAAAAAGACCTGCCGCCGGCTTGCCGTCGCATCGTGCGACGCCATGGCCGACGATGTCGGCCTGATGTCGATTTCCTGCCCGGCGCCGGTGCGCGCGACGATGCGGCGGCGCTCGCCGTAGAAGGCGACATCGACGATCTCGACGGCAAGCTCGGCGCTTTTCTGGTTTCTTTCCAGGTGAAAAGCTTCCGGCCGGACCATCAGCCTGGCCTTCTGTCCGCTGCCGAAGCTGCCATTGGCGCTTATGCCTGAGAGCACCGAGCCGTCGGCAAGCCGGATGGTCGCGGCGCCGCCGACGGTTTCCAGGTGCTCGGCGGCCAAAAAGTTCGAATTGCCGATGAAGCCGGCGACGAAATCGGTCGCGGGCCGAAGGTAGAGATCCTCGCCGGTGCCGATCTGCTCGATGCGGCCGTCCCTGAACAGCGCGATGCGGTCCGACAGATGCAGCGCCTCTTCCTGATCGTGCGTGACATAGAGGATGGTGACGCCGGTCTCGCGGTGGATGCGGCGGATTTCGGCCTGGATCTCCTCGCGCAGCTTCTTGTCGAGCGCGGAAAGCGGCTCGTCCATCAGGAGGATGGGCGGATCGTAGGCCAGCGCGCGGGCGAGCGCGACGCGCTGCTGCTGGCCGCCGGAGAGCGCGCCCGGAAGCCGTTCGGCGAAACTTTCGAGCCGCACCAGGGCGAGCATGTCGGCGACCTTGCGCTTGACCTCGGCATCCGGCCGGCGGCGCACGCGAAGCGGAAAGGCGACGTTTTCGGCGACGCTCAGATGCGGAAACAGCGTGTAGCGCTGGAACACCATGCCGATGTTGCGCTTGTGCGAGGGCACCGCAAGCAGCGACTTTCCTTGCAACAGGACATCGCCGGAGGTCGGGTCCTGGAAGCCGGCGATCGCGTAGAGTGTCGTCGATTTTCCCGAGCCCGACGGGCCGAGGAAGGTCAGGAACTCGCCTTTGGGAATCTCCAGCGTCACATCATGAACGGCGACGAAGGCGCCGAAAGCCTTGCGCAATTTGCGGATCGACAGGAAAGGATCGGTCATGTCTGCAACTTTCGGCGCAAGAGTGCCGTCACCACCATGAGGGCGAGCGTGAGCGCGACCAGCAGGCTGGAGGCGGCGGCAATGACGGGGGTGAGGTCGGAGCGGAGGCTGCCCCAGATCTTGACCGGCAAGGTCTGCAAGGTGGGGCTCGCCATGAAGATCGCCACGACCACCTCGTCCCAGGAGGCGAGGAAGGAAAAGATCGCGGCGGAGAAAATGCCGATGCGGATCGACGGCAAGGTGATCCTGAGCTTGGCCTGGAGCGGGCTGGCGCCGCAGACGATGGCCGCGTCCTCGATCGACTTGTCGAAGCCTTCGAGCGCCGTGGCGATCGGGATGATGGCGAAGGGGAGCGCCAGCACGGTGTGGGCAATGACGAAGCCGACCGTGGTGCCGCCGAGGCCAAGGCGCAGGAAGAAGGCGTAGATGGCGATGGCGAAGACAACGACCGGCAGCACCATCGGCGTCAGCAGCAGGCCGCGCAGAATCTCGCGCCCACGGAACTCACCGCGAACCAGAGCGAAGGAGGCAAGCAGGCCGACGGCGACGGCAAGCAGGGCCGTCAGAGCGGCGATGCGGGCGCTGGTCAGCGCCGCCTCGATCCAGGACGGGTCGGCGAACAGCTCCTGATACCATTTCAGCGTCCAGCCCGGCGGCGGGAAGGCCAGCCAGCGCGACGAGCCGAAGGAGAGCAGCACAATGAAGATGACGGGCAGCAGCAGGAAGGCGGCGACGAGCGCGGTGAAGGTCAGCAGTGCAACCTTCAGCCAGCCCAGGCGGTCGTAGTCGAGCAGCATCAGGCGCCTCCCGCGGCTCGTTTTGAGCCGACAAGGCGCAGTTGCAGCGCGTAGAGCGCCATGGTGACGACCAGCAGGATGAAGGCGGCGGCGCTGCCGAGGCCCCAGTTGAGCAGCGACTGGATCATCTGCGCGATCATTTCGGCGAGCATCATGTTCGACGTGCCGCCGAGCAGCGCCGGCGTGACGAAATAGCCGAGCGACATGACGAAGACCATCAGCCCGCCGGCGGCGATGCCAGGAAGCGAGAGCGGCAACAGGATGCGGCGGAAGGCGGCGAGCGGGCTGGCGCCGCAAAGCGCTGCCGCGCGAAGCGTCATCGGATCGATTGCGCGCAGAGTGCCGACCAGTGGCAGGATCATGAACGGCAGCATGATGTAGACCATGCCGATGGTGACGCCGGTAAGGTTGTTGATGAGCGGCAGCGGCTGGTCGGTGATGCCGGTCGCTATCAGCGCCCGGTTGATGACGCCAGTGCGCTGCAAGAGCACCATCCAGGCATAGGTGCGGGTCAAGAGATTGGTCCACATCGACAGGATAATGATGCCGAACAGGATCGAGGCGAGGGCCGGCGGCATGATCGCCAGCATCCAGGCGACCGGAAAGGCGACGAGCACGGTGACGATGGTGACGACGAAGGCGACGAGGAAGGTGTTGAAGAACACCCGCGCGTAGGTGCCGTCGCCGAGCAGCGCAGCGTAATTCTGCAGGCCGGGAGCCGGATCGGTGACGCTGCGCAGGAGCAGCGCCAAAACCGGCACGACGAAGAAGAGCCCGATCAAGGTCAGCGCCGGCAGCAGGCCGCCGACGCCTGCCGGAAGACGCATTCTGGCGATGCTCTGTTCAATTTCCACCGACATAGCGGTATCCCGGGTTGCGAAGCGGGACGGCGGAAGCCGTCCCGCTTCTGTCACGAGAAGGCGGGCGTCATTTCGCCTGCCAGGCGTACCAGCGCGTGGCGATCTCGTCGCGATGCTCGGCCCAGTAGTTCATGTCGAGGTTGATCTGGCCGTCGACATGGGCGTCGGGCAGGCCCTTGACCACGTCGGCGGGCATCTCGGCCTTGGCCTTGGTGTTGATCGGCGCATAGCCGCTCGCCTCGGCGAATTTCGCCTGGCCGGTCGGGCTGGACGCCGCGGCGAGGAACTTCATGGCGGCGTCCTTGTTCTTGGCGCCCTTCGGGACGACGAGAACGTCGGCGGCGGTGAGGTTCTGGTTCCAGGAGACACCGACATCGGCGCCGTCCTTCTCCAGCGCGAAGACGCGGCCGTTCCAGAGCTGGCCGAAGGCGGCCTCGCCGGAGGCGATCAGCTGCTGCGACTCGGCGCCGCCGCCCCACCAGACGATGTCGGACTTGATGGTGTCGAGCTTCTTGAAGGCGCGGTCGAGGTCAAGCGGATAGAGCTTGTCGGCCGGCACGCCGTCTGCCAGCAGCGCGATCTCGATGACGCCTGGCGCCGACCATTTGTAGAAGGTGCGCTTGCCGGGAAATTTCTTGGTGTCGAACATGTCGGCCCAACCGGCCGGCTCGCCGGGGACCGCGCCCTTGTTCCAGGCGAGCACGAAGGAATAGTAGAAGCTGCCGATTGCGTGCTCGTTGCTGAAGCGCGGATCGAGATCGTCCTTCGGCACGACGGCGAAGTCGATCGGCTCGAGCAGCCCGTCCTTGGCCGCCTTGATGGCGAAGTCCATTTCGACGTCGACCACGTCCCAGGTGACGTTCTTGGCGTCGACCATGGCCTTCAGCTTGCCGTAGTCGGTCGGGCCGTCCTGCAGCACCTTGACGCCGGCCGAAGCGGTGAACGGCTCAGCCCAGGATTTGGTCTGGGCTTCCTGGGTCGTGCCGCCCCAGCTGGTGAACACCATTTCCCCGGCCTTGGCGGCCGTCGTTGCAATCAGACCGGCAAGGATGCCGGCGAAAATCAGTTTCATGTCGTTCTCCTCTGACTTTGTGTGTTCCGTTTCTTGTTCTTCAGTGCACCGTCGACAGGCCGCCTCAGCGCATGACGAAGGGATCGGGGATCGGCTCGTCCGATGTGCGGATCCACACCGATTTCGAGCGCGTGTAGTCACGGATGGCGTCGAGGCCGCCTTCTCTGCCGAGGCCGGAGAGGCCATAGCCGCCGAACGGAACCAGCGGCGAGACGGCGCGGTAGGTGTTGACCCAGACCACGCCGGCATGGATGCCGCGGGCCATGCGATGCGCCCTGGCGAGGTTGGTGGTGAAGACACCCGACGCGAGGCCGAAGGGCGTGTCGTTGGCGAGCGCCAGCGCCTCCGCCTCGCTGTCGAAGGCGAGCGCGCTCAGCACCGGTCCGAACAGTTCCTCACGCACGCAGGCGAGCGCCTGATCCTGCGCCTCGATGATCGTCGGCGCGTAGTAGAACCCGTCCGCCTTGCCCTTGGGCCGTGCGCCGCCGGTGATCAGCCGGCCGCCGCCGGCCAGGCTTTCGGCGACGATCGTCTCGATCCGTTCGCGCTGGCGCAAGGTTGCGAGCGGCCCCATTTCGGTGGCGGTGTCCTGTGGATCGCCGATGGCGATGGCCTCGGCCTTCCGCTTCAGCCGCGCGAGGAACTCGTCCTTCACCGAACGCTCGATCAGCAGCCGCGAGCCGGCGACGCAGCTCTGGCCGGTCGCGGCGAAAATGCCGGCGACCACGGCGTTGGCGGCGCTGTCCAGATCGGCGTCGGCGAAGACGACGACCGGGCTTTTGCCGCCGAGCTCGAGCGTCGTGTAGGCGAGATTCTCGGCCGTGTTGGCGACGATCTGGCGGGCGGTCGAGGGGCCGCCGGTGAAGGCGACGCGGGCGACGAGCGGGTGGCTGGTCAGGCGGCGTCCGCAATCGTGGCCGAAGCCGGTCAGGATGTTGACGGCGCCCGCCGGGAAGCCGGCCTCGTGGACCAGCTCGGCGAAGGCGAGCAGCGGCGCCGGGCCATCCTCGGAAGCCTTGAGGACGACGGTGCACCCGGCTGCCAGCGCCGGACCGAGCTTGACCGCCGACAAGAAGAGCTGCGAATTCCAGGGCACGACTGCGGCAACGACGCCGATCGGCTCCGGCCGCACCGTCACCTCCATGTCGGCC
>NZ_RZOT01000170.1:0-10804 GCF_003999085.1 Mesorhizobium sp. M4A.F.Ca.ET.090.04.2.1 | reverse complement strand
ATCAGGAACGTCGCCATCAGCACCAGCGCATCGCCTGACGAGCTTCTGAGCAGCGTGGCGAAGGCCTGTTTCTCGAACATGTTCCAGCACACCACCGCCAGCACGCCGGCAAGGGCGGCGAGCGGGATGTAGCTGGCGAGCGGGGCCGCCACCAGCATCAACGCCAAGAGCATCGCCGAATGCAACATGCCCGAGACCGGACCGTGCGCGCCGGCCCGCACGTTGGTGGCGGTGCGGGCGATCGTGCCGGTGGCGCAGATTCCGCCGAACAGGGCCGACGCGATGTTGGCGAAACCTTGCGCCACCAATTCGCAGTTGGAGCGGTGGCGGCGGCCGGTCATGCCGTCGGCGACCACGGCAGACAGCAGCGATTCGATCGCGCCGAGCAGGGCAAAGGCGATCGCGTCCGGCAGCACGTCGACCATCCTGTCGAGACTGAGCGGCGGCAGGGCCGGCCATTGCAGGCTTCGCGGGATGCCGCCAAAGCGCGTGCCGATCGTTTCGGCCGGCAGTGAAAACAGCGCCACGACGAGTGAGGCCAGCCCGATGGCGACCAGCATCGCCGGCCATTTCGGCCGCCAGCGCTTGAGGAGGACGATGGTCGCGATGGTAAGCACCGCCACGAAGGTCGCGGCCGGGTTGATCGTGCCGGCCGCCTCGCTGAGCGCCATCAGCTTCGGCACCAGCGGCCCCGGCTCCTTGCCGGCGAGCTTCAGCCCGAACAGCTCGGTGATCTGGCCGGAGAAGATGATGACGGCAATCCCCGCGGTGAAGCCGACGGTCACCGGATACGGGATGAACTTGATATAGGTGCCGAGCCTGAGGTAGCCGATGGCGAGCAGGAAGACGCCGGCCATAATCGTCGCCAGCAGCAGACCGTCGACGCCCACACGCGCCACCGTCGCCGCCACCAGCACGATGAAGGCGCCCGCCGGCCCGCCGATCTGGAAGCGGCTGCCGCCGAGCGCCGAAATGATGAAGCCGCCGACGATCGAGGTGTAGAGGCCGCGCTCTGGTGTGACGCCGGATGCGATCGCGATCGCCATCGACAGTGGCAGCGCCACGATGGCGACCGTCAGCCCGGCAACGGCGTCGGCCCTGAAATGCGCCAGCGTGTAGCCCTCGCGCAGCACCGTCACCAGCTTCGGTGTGAACAGTTCGGCAAATGTCGGCCGTGCCGGTTGATGGGTTGCCCGCCTGGTTTGATCCATGGACTGCCTTCCACTCCTGAAAGGCGGCGGGATCGTCGGCAGGGATGTCGGCGGTCGCCGTCGCGACTTTAGAGCGACGCGCGTCCAAATCGGACGCACAAGATATGCTCTAACACTTTACGTGCCGGCTCAGCCTTGCGGGTTCTGCGGTGCGGCCGGCTTGAGGCGCACGCCCCTGCCGCCGCGCTCGCTGGCCTGGTTCTCGCCGATCAGCTCCACCCCGGACCCGTCGAGGGCCTGGATGACCTTCATCAGCGTGTCGACCACGCCCCTGACGACACCGTCGCTCGCCTCCATGCGCTGGATGGTCGGAAGCGAAACCCCGGCGCGCTCGGCCAGCGTCTTCTGATCGATGCCGGCCAGCGCCCTCGCGGCGCGCATCTGCTGGGCGGTGATCATCGGCCAGAACCCTTGTCTGAGTCTGCAGTATCAATGGATAATATAAGGATCATGATGTTTCAAGCATCATTTAGCATGGATGAAACATGGGTCACTCACTGTCCGCCACCGCATGGCGCCGCTGCAGGAAGCGCGCCACCAGCCAGCAGAGCATGGCCCAGGCGAAACCGGCACACCAGCCGGCGAGCACGTCGGACGGCCAGTGGACGCCGAGATAGACGCGGCTGGCGCCGACCAGCAATGTCGTCAGTATGGCAAGGCCGAGGACAAAGATCTTCGTCGTGCGGCCCGGCAGGAAGCGGGCCGCCATGCTGCCTAGGGTGAGGTAGGTCACCGCCGAAAGCATGGCGTGACCACTCGGAAAGGACAGCGAGGTCTCGTTGACGAGATGCGAAACAAGATCCGGTCGTGGCCGGTCGACTTCGAACTTGAGCAGGCTCGACAGCACTTGCCCGCCCGCCACGGCCACGAACATCAGCAGCGCGGTTGCCGGCCGGCGGATGAGCAGTAGATAGATGATGACCGCTGTCGTCACCAGCACCAAAACGCTGGTGCCGCCAAGGCTGGTAATGTCGCGCACCGCCCCTTCCAGCCAGGCCGGGCCGATCGGACTATCCGGCTGGCCCGGATGGCGAAAGGCGAGCAGGATCTCGGTGTCGAAAGCATGCGGCGTGGTCGCGTGCGCCACCTCCATCAGCTCCTCCAAGCCCCACAGACCGCCGGCGATCACCAGTCCGGCCAGTAGAACCGGGAACTCGATCTTGTTGAGCAGGGCGGTTGCGAAGGACCTCATCAGCTTGGCCGTCCGACTACAGCCGCTGCATATAGGGCCCGAGGGTGATCAGCGCCACGGCGGCGATCGCCAGCACGATGCCGGTGGCCTGCAGCGCGTTGACCCTCTCGCCGAAAAAGGCAAGCGCAACCACGTTCACCGACACCAGTTGGATCACCGCCGAAAGGCTGAACGACACCGACATGCCGAACTCACGGATCAGCCTCAGCATGATCAGGTTGCCGATCGAATAGAGCGCCAGCGTCAGCACGATCTTGCCGAGGCTTGGCGCCAGCCCCCATTGCTTGGCCGCGGTCGCCGCGAGCAGGAAGATCACGGTCGACACACCAAGCTGCACCAGTCCCCAGAAACTCACTTTTCATCCCCTCCTGTAGCGGCCGTCGCCGCGCGTGCCGCAGTCCTTGTTTCCCAAGCGCGCGAGGCCGTCAAGCAGACCGCGTCGGACCGGTGTCCCGCTCAGACATGATCGAAGCCGGATGTCGCAAGATACGTCCTGGCAACATGGTTGGTGCTGGCCGGCGCGATATTTTGACGATCATGCGGGAGCGACGAATGACGGCCGAAGCCGGCCGTATCCATGGTCGCGCTCATGAGCCGGCAAATAGATTGCCGAAATCGCGACTTCTGTCACGAAAATGTGATCCTGCGGCTATACGGGTCGGAAGCTCACATGCTCCAGCCAAGAAGCCAGAGGAAAGCTCATGACCGACCACCGCTCCCCTGACACCGGTTTCCGCACCAGCCTGCTCGAGGAGAATGACGGTCCGGCCGTCAATCCTACCGACAACCGCACCATGGGCGAGATCATCGCCGCGCGTTTCTCGCGCCGTGGCTTCCTGAAGGGCTCGCTGGCCGTTTCGGCCATCGCCGCCACGGTCAGCCCGCTGGCGCTCGTCGCCGCCGACGATGCCCGCGCCGCAGAAGCCTCGGCTTTCAAGTTCGACGAGCTCGAGGCCGGCATCGACGACAAGCACCATGTCGCACCGGGTTACGACGCCGATGTGCTCTTGCGCTGGGGCGACCCGCTGTTTGCCGACTCGCCGGAATTCGACCCGGTAAAGCAGTCGGCCGAGGCCCAGGCAAAACAGTTCGGCTACAACAACGACTATATCGGCTATATCCCGATCGACGGCTCGGCCGAGCATGGTCTGCTGGTGGTCAACCACGAATACACCAACCCGCATCTGATGTTCCCCGGCATCGTCAAGATCGTCGACAAGGACGGCAAGAAGGCCGCAGAGACAGCGCCTCTCAGCAAGGAGCAGGTCGATGTCGAGATGGCGGCGCATGGCGGCACCATCGTCGAGATCCGCAAGGACGGGGGCAAATGGCAGGTGGTGCGCGACGGCAAGCTCAACCGGCGGATCACCTCCAAAACCGAGATGGCGCTGTCGGGTCCGGCCGCCGGCCATGATCGCCTCAAGACCAACGCCGATCCTTCCGGCACCAAGGTCGTCGGCACCTTCAACAATTGCGCCGGCGGCGTCACCCCATGGGGCACCTATGTCATGGCCGAGGAGAACATCCATGGCTATTTCACCGGCGAGCTGCCGGAAGGCCACAAGGAAGCGGCCAACTACAAGCGTCTCGGCATCCCGGAAGGCGCCTATGAATGGGGCGCGCATTACGACCGCTTCGACCTTGCCAAGGAGCCGAACGAGCCCAACCGCTTCGGCTGGATCGTCGAGGTCGACGTCAATGATCCGAATTCGGTGCCGCGCAAGCGCACGGCCATGGGCCGCTTCAAGCATGAGGGCGCGGAATCGATCGTCGCCAAGGACGGCCGCGTCGTCTTCTATCTCGGCGACGACGAGCGTTTCGACTATGTCTATAAATTTGTCACCACGGGCAAATTCAATCCCAACGACCTCGCGGCCAACAAGGACCTGCTCGACGACGGCACGCTGCATGTCGCCAAATTCGCCGAGGATGGCACCGTCGAATGGATGCCGATCGTGTTCGGCCAGGGGCCGCTCACCGCTGAGAATGGCTTTACCGGCCAGGCCGACGTGCTGATCGAGACGCGCCGCGCCGCCGACCTGCTCGGCGCCACCAAGATGGACCGTCCCGAGGACATCCAGCCGAACGGCGCCAACGGCAAGGTCTATGTCATGCTGACCAACAATTCCAAGCGCAAGCCCGAACAGGTCGACGCCGCCAATCCGCGCGCGGCGAACGCCTTCGGGCATATCATCGAGATCGTCGAGGACGGCGGCGACTTCACTGCCGCCAAGGGTAAGTGGGAAGTGATGCTGAAATGCGGCGATCCTTCGGTGGCCGACGTCGGCGCCACCTTCTCGACCGCGACCACCGCCAATGGCTGGTTCGGCATGCCGGACAATTGCGCCGTCGATTCGGCCGGCCGCTTGTGGGTCGCCACCGACGGCCAGGGCCCGAAGGCCACCGGCCGTACTGACGGCCTGTGGGCGGTCGACACCGAGGGCGCCGCGCGGGCGACCTCAAAGCTGTTCTTCCGCGTGCCGATCGGCGCCGAGATGTGCGGCCCGCTGTTCGCGCCGGACGATCAGACCGCCTTCGTCGCCGTCCAGCATCCGGGCGACGGCGGCGAGGATTGGGAAGCCTTCGGCCGCCCCTCCTACTATGAGGACCTGGCGACCCGCTGGCCCGACTTCAAGCCCGACATGCCGACGCGGCCTTCAGTGGTCGCCATCACCAAAAAGGGCGGCGGCAAGATCGCCGTCTGACCTGCGGTCATCTCGACCCATTGCATGATCAAAGAAGGGATCTCGGCGCCCCGAGATCCCTCCTTTTCATTTCGCGAACCAGTCAAGCTTCGGGAAAGATTGGCAATTTATGCGTGGCGCCCTAGGTCCTTGTCAGGAGACTGCCATGCCAAAGTCTGTTTATGACCGTGGCCTGCTGAAGCCTGCCGATATCGCCAGGCTGCAGCGCGTCTTTGACGAGGCCTGCCGGCGGCGCCAGGCGCATCCCGATTCGACCGAAGCCCGGGAAATCGCCCTGAACCTGCTTGCCCTGCACAATGCCGGCATGGTCGAAGAGGACATGCTGATGGAAGCCGTCGGCTTCCGGCGGCTTGAGCCAAAGTCGGCCTAGAGCAATTCCAGGAAAAGTGTGAGCGGTTTTCCGTCCGGAATTGCCTCAAAACAAAAAACAAAGAGACGGAGCAGTTTGCCGTTTCCGTGAAACGCTCTAGGTCCGCGAGAACGGCCGCTGGTGCGCCCTATCCGGTGCGCTGAACCACGGCCATGTTCATCATGCTTCTCAGCCGGAAGCCGATGGACTCGTACAGTCCCGTGGCCGCGACATTGCTGGCATAAGCGTGGAGATAGGGGATTTCGCCCCGCGTCATGATCCGGTTTGCAACGAACAGGGACAGCCGCCTGGCAAGGCCGCCGCCGCGGAAATCCGGATGCGAGCACACGCCGCTGAGCTCGGTATAGCCCGGCTGCTTCATGCGCTCGCCGGCCATCGCCGCCAGCCTGCCGTCGATCTTGACCCCCCAGAAATCGCCGAGGCTCAACGCCTCCAGCGTGAACGGGCCGGGCCTGGTGAGCGCCGCCAGAGCGAGCATCTCGGCGGCATCGTCCTGCGTCAACCGCCGGATGCGCTCGTCCGACACGGCCTGCACCGGATGCTCGGCAATCATCTGGACCAGGGACGCGGTTGAAATCGCACAGAGCGCCGCGGGCAGGACGATTGCGTCCGCCTGGACCACGAAGGAGCTTTCGCGTGGTGGAATAAGCTTGGCCAGCGCCTCAAGGCTTTCCTTGTCGTCCACGGCCGTCGCGGAGAACGGAACGATTGACGGCATGTATCGCCTGGCGAGGTTGTCGCCTTGCGCGAAGGCCTGATGCCGCGTCGCGAGAGCGCTCCAGATGGGACGGTCGAGCACGTGTTTCATGGCACGGCGCCTTCGGCTTCCTTGATGCGACGATGCAGCGGCGCTGCGTCGAGGCCGTCCTCGATGGCGGCCAGTTGCTCGAGCAGTGGCCCGGATAGATCGGCGCACAGATCCTGGACGGCGCCCTCGATGCGAGGCCAGACTTCGCGCTTCGCCACATCGACCAGCCGTCGGCCGTTGCGGCTGAGGGAGACGATTCGGCGCCGCTGGTCGTCGTTCGACGGGCTGACCTCGACCAGTCCCAGTTCGGCCAGCAGCGCCACGCTGCGCGTGACGCCCGGCTGCGCGATCCCGACCGACTGCGCCAGCTCGCCGACCGGCAGCGGCCCCAGCCTGTCGAGCGCGGCGAGCAGTGGATACTGGCTCGACTGGACCCGGACCTCCAGCTCGTCGAGCACGCGCTGCGTATCCGCCTGCAACTGCTCGCCGATGCGCTTGAACCTGCTGCCCAGGCACAGAAAGCCAAGCGACCGTATGATGTCGTCCATGATCCAGCTCGTTCAGTCAAAACGATAACATGATATATAACATCACATGAAAAGTCAAAGCCTGCTACCACAGGATGCAAGCCGATCCGGCCGATTAGGGCGCATGGCGCGCTGCCCACTCGCCACCCTTTGGCCGAGATTTCCCCTTCTGTCGGTGCCGATTGCATCCTATATGGCGCCTGCGCGGTATGATTGACCGTGCCAAGGCGACTGATTCGGGCCCTGCGGGTCGACGGGTCTCCATCTATCGGCACGCGGAACCTCATGCCCTCCCTGCGGATCCACATTGACAGGTTTCTCGAAGGCGCAGCACCCAAGGTTCCGCGGCGCGACCTGACGCATCTCGAGCGCCTGGCGCTGGTGCGCCGGCATGGCGATTTCTCGCTCGCCTATTCCACGGCCGTGCAGCAGAAACTGTCCTATTTCAGCGATGGCGACGGCTACATCGCCTTCGGCACCAAGATGAAGCACCATTTCGCGCTCGGCGATCCGGTGGTCCATCCGGCCGAGCGGCCGGCCTATATCAAGCGCTTCGTCGAGGCCGCAGGCGATCCCTGGTTCGTGCAGATCGGCGCCGATACCGCGCGGGTGCTGGCCGGTCTCGGCTACCGCATCAATCGCCTCGGCATCGACACCAGGCTGCACCTGCCCGCGCACGATTTCTCCGGCAAGCGCAACGAGACGGTGCGCTATTCCGAACGCTGGCTGTCGAAGAAGGGTTTTTCCTTCGAGGAGGACAGGCGCAACATCTTCCTCGACGAGATCGCCAGGCTGTCGGAGAACTGGCGCGGCGAGCGCATCGTCAAGCGCTGGGAGATGGGTTTCCTCAACCGGCCCTTCGCCGACCATCTCGGCGCCGACATGCGCCGCTTCGTGCTGCATGGGCCGGAGGGCGAGCTGGTCGCCCTGCTCGATTTCGATCCGCTGTTTCGCGACGGCAAGGTCATCGGCTACACCACCGCCTTCAAGCGCAAGCATATCGACGCCACGCCGCATGCCGAGATCGGCCTGACCAAATTCGCCGTCGACCGCTTTCGCGAGGAGGGCAAGTCCGTCGTCACGCTGGGTCTGTCGCCGCTGGTCGACATCGAGGCCAGCGGCTTTGCCGAATCGAGCTTCTGGCGCAGCACCTTCCAGCGCGCCTACGGCTCCGCCTGGATCAATCGCTCGAAGTTCAATTTGCAGGGCCAGGCGGCCTTCAAGCGCCGTTTCCACGGCCAGGAACAGCCGACCTATGTCGCCTTCCGCAGGGGGACGCTTGTCGAGATGCTGGGGCTGCTGCGGCTGGTGAAGGCGATCTGACCTGCCGGTCAGTTCCTCAATCGATACCCGGTCCTGAATATCCAGGCGACGATCGCGATGCAGACGCCCAGGAACACCACGGTCATGCCGAGGCTGATGCCGACCGAGACGTCCGACTTGCCGTAGAAGCTCCAGCGGAACCCGCTGATCAGATAGACGACCGGGTTGAACAGCGTCACCGTGCGCCAGATGCCGGGCAGCATGTTGATCGAATAGAAGCTGCCGCCGAGGAAGGTCAGCGGCGTGATGATCAGCAGCGGCACAAGCTGCAGCTGCTCGAAGCTCTTCGCCCAGATGCCGATGATGAAGCCGAACAGGCTGAAGGTCACCGCCGTCAGCACCAGGAAGGCGAGCATCCAGAACGGGTGCTCGATATGCAGCGGCACGAACAGCGAGGCGGTGGCCAGGATGATCAGGCCGAGCACGATCGACTTGGTCGCCGCACCCCCGACATAGGCGATGACGATCTCCAGATAGGACACTGGCGCCGAAAGCAGCTCGTAGATCGAGCCGACGAATTTCGGGAAATAGATGGCGAAGGAGGCATTCGAGATCGACTGCGTCAGCAGCGACAGCATGATCAGCCCCGGCACGATGAAGGCGCCGTAACTGATGCCGTCGATCTCGGTGATGCGCGAGCCGATGGCTGAGCCGAAGACGACGAAATAGAGCGAGGTCGACAGCACCGGCGAGATGATGCTCTGCAGCACGGTGCGCAGCGCGCGCGCCATCTCCACCCGGTAGATCGCCCATACCGCACG
Source organism: Mesorhizobium sp. M4A.F.Ca.ET.090.04.2.1 (assembly GCF_003999085.1). Classification (NCBI taxonomy): domain Bacteria; kingdom Pseudomonadati; phylum Pseudomonadota; class Alphaproteobacteria; order Hyphomicrobiales; family Phyllobacteriaceae; genus Mesorhizobium; species Mesorhizobium sp. M4A.F.Ca.ET.090.04.2.1. The sequence continues at coordinate 1,967 of NZ_RZOT01000170.1, read as the reverse complement.
AAGGTTCATGGCTCTTGCCTCAACAGATTGACGAAGATCTCCTCCAGCGAGCTGTTCTCCGTCTCGATGTCGCGGAACTGAATGCCGGCCGCCTCGATGTCGCGGATCAGCGAGGCGACGCCCGGCCGGTCGCTCTGGTTGTCGTAGGTGTAGGTCAATTGTCCGCCGTCGGGCGACAGTTCCAGCGCGTAGCGCGAGAAGCTCTCCGGTATCGCGCCGAGCGGACTGCGCAGCTCCAGCAGCAGCCGCTTGCGACCGAGCTTGCGCATCAGCTCGGCCTTGTCGTCGACCAGCACGATCTCGCCGCGGTTGATGACGCCGACGCGGTCGGCCATCGCCTCGGCTTCCTCGATGTAATGCGTTGTGAGGATGATGGTCACGCCGTCCTCGCGCAGCCGGCGCACCATCGCCCACATGTCCTGGCGTAGTTCGACGTCGACGCCGGCCGTTGGCTCGTCGAGGAACAGCACGCGCGGCTCGTGTGAAAGCGCCTTGGCGATCATCAGCCGGCGCTTCATGCCGCCTGACAGCGTGATCGCCTTGGCGTCCTTCTTCTCCCACAGCGAAAGGTCGCGCAGCACCTTCTCGACAAAGGCATGGTTGGCCGGCCTGCCGAACAGGCCGCGGCTGTAGTTGACCGTCGCCCAGACGGTCTCGAAGGCGTCGATGGTCAGTTCCTGCGGCACCAGCCCGATCAGGCTGCGTGCGGCGCGGTAGTCGCGCGCAATGTCGTGGCCGTCGACCATGACCGTGCCGGAAGAGCGGTTGACGATGCCGCAGACGATCGAGATCAGCGTCGTCTTGCCGGCACCATTCGGCCCGAGCAGCGCGAAGATCTCGCCGCGCTCGATGTCGAGGTTGATTTCCTTCAAGGCCTTGAAACCGGTGGCGTAGGTCTTGGTCACCCCGGCAATCGAAATAATGGATGGCATGGCTGAAAACGGCTGCTTGAAAGGCGGTTGTGGATTTTTATTGCGCTGAATGTCGGTGCCCGCGGCGGGAAGTCAATGCCGCTGCTGACAATTCTGGACAATCATTCCCCGATCGGGCGCTGACGCTTTCGCCCGAACTGCTGCGACAACGCGCCCCGCGTGGCGCCACGCCGCTTTGACCGGACCGCGTCAGCGCCCTATTCTGTGAGCCATAAGCAGCAGCCGGAGTCGCCCATGGACCCGCTCATCCTGTCGCGCATCCAGTTCGGCGCGAATATTTCGTTCCATATCCTGTTTCCGGCAATCACCATTGCACTTGGCTGGGTGCTGCTGTTCTTCAAGCTGCGTTACAACAGGACCGGCGATTCCGCCTGGATGCGCGCCTATTTCACCTGGGTGAAGGTGTTCGCTTTGTCCTTCGCCATGGGCGTGGTCTCGGGCGTCACCATGAGCTTCCAGTTCGGCACCAACTGGCCGGGCTACATGGAGACCGTCGGCAACATCGCCGGCCCGTTGCTGGCCTATGAGATCCTCACCGCCTTCTTCCTCGAGGCGGCCTTCCTCGGCATCATGCTGTTCGGCTTCCGCCGCGTGTCCAACCGCATCCACACGCTGGCCACCGTACTGGTCGCCGGCGGCACCACGGTTTCCGCCTTCTGGATCATCGCGCTCAATTCCTGGATGCAGACGCCGGCCGGCTTCGAGATGCGCGACGGCAAGGCGCATGCCGTCGACTGGTGGGCGATCGTCTTCAACCCTTCGATGCCTTACCGGCTCGTCCACATGCTGCTCGCCTCGGGGCTGACCGTATCCTTCCTCATCGCCGGCCTGTCGGCGCTGCGCTATCTCACCGGCGACCGCTCGGAATCGATGTGGAAGGCGCTGCGCACCGGCGTCTTCACCGCCGCCATCCTGATCCCGGTCCAGATCTTCGCCGGCGACCAGCACGGCCTGAACACGCTCGAGCACCAGCCGCAGAAGATCGCCGCCATGGAGGCCAACTGGAACACCGGCTCCAACGTGCCGCTGGTGCTC